>JBBQTL010000012.1:0-51483 GCA_038213285.1 Chitinophagales bacterium | reverse complement strand
CTTCTACAGCCAACAATAGCACTTATATAAACTAAAAATACTAATACAGGCAGCAGATAAAAACGACAAATAATATTTTTCATGATGAACGGGTTTAAAGTTTAATTAAGTGAACTTTATAATTTCTTCAGTATTTTTTCTGCTTCTGTCTCCCCCTCCAGTTTTTTGTCAACAACTTGCTTTAATAATTTTCGGGCTGCATCTGCATCTCCGGCACTATTTCGTTTTACCAAGGCTAATGCTTCATAAAACAATCCGGGATTAGAAAATAAATCAAGTTTCAAACTTAGGGCATGAAAGCTTTTGACAGCTTTATCATAATCTTTCAGCAACAGGTAAGCAAACCCTTCATACTTCAGTGTGGCATTTTTTACCAATAGTATAAATGCGCAAAAAGACGGGTCAGGTAAAGTAATCAATACTTTCATCAAAGCAACTTACCTTTTTGGAGAAGGCATGGATCCTGAAAATGGCATACCTGCATCCGGATTTATAAAAGATGCCGAAAGCAGGATCGCATTATTGACAACTGAGTTGTTCCCCGAAAAACAGTGTGTTATTTACCCGTTAAAAAATTCAACCGGCTTTTCTTTTGAGATAACGCTTCCCGTAAACATTGCCAGCTATAAAAACTCCGTACTTGGAATTAGTTGGAAAGCAACGATCAATAATGACGGAAGCTTTTTTATTACCATCATCCTTTTTGGGCGGAAATTGGGCCTATCCGGTACCCAAGTTAGTATGATGCCAGATACCGAATATTTGAAAACCAAATTTATTGCCTATCAACATGGCCGGTGCGGCAACCAGCCCATCTGGTTGTACAACCCTGCGGGTAAAACTTTTCTTGGCAGAACGGTCGTTGTTTGGTCTGTAATATTAACCTCGGTCACCATTGCTGATGCCTTAGGTTCCAGGCTCCCGGCCGGAGTAAGTATCGATTGGAATTTTACCTGTTTTGAAACTTATGCCAGCGGGATGGAACAGCCTTCGTATTTGGGATACAAAAAAGGGATCGTCAATAGCCGTGACCGTGATGAGCAGGCAGGTACTCAAATACCGGGGCATCAATTGCAATAATGATAAGGGTTTTGAAATTCAGCGGTCTGAAACAACAACTGATGATTTTAAAACCATTGGATGGAGCGCTAGTAAATCAAACGGAAATGGTAATTATCAATAGGTATTTACCGATAGAGATGTTCAGACAAAACTGAAGTATTATTACCGGTTAAAACAAATAGATAATGATGGTCGGTTTTCCTATTCACCCATAAAAACGGCCACATTAAATGCTTTTGATAATATTGCCATACATATTTCACCTAATCCGGTATCGAACATACTAAATGTAGATTTTAATATTGACATGTCCCAAAAAGTGTTATTGAAAATTATTGATGCCAGGGGTTCAGTTATCCAGTCGCAAAAAGCAAATATTGACAGCGGAAAGAAGATCACTTTGAATATTTCGGGAATACCGGGTGGAAATTATTATTTGATGATCGAAACCGGGGATGGCACAAGGTACACAGCAAGTTTTCAGAAAATGTAAGCGCTATAGAACATTATCAATTACCCCCAAATGGCCGGTTGATAAATTGTTGATTTTTGTTGAAAAGACAAGGAATAATAATGCTAACCTGCTATTGACTTTTGATGGGATAATGCTATTATTATCCTTTTTACTGAACCGGATGCATTGGAGTAGCGTTGCAAAGTGTGGGCTGGGTTTAGATGTAAAAATTGGCTATTTAGTTCCCTATTTATCGTACTACCAAATAATGCAGATGGTGGCAGGTACTTTTTGAGCAAACAATAACGTTATTTTTGGCGGGTGATGCAGTAAAATTGCTGCAGGATTCTATTCTTAATACTTTAACCGGAAGTGGTACAGGAAAGCTTATTGAGCACTACGAGGCCATTGTAAAAGGGGGCGGTAAGTTTTATTTGTCAGGCAATTCCAGCAAAGCACGAGGGATAACAGAAACGGATATCAAGGGCAAACCGGCTGAGTTTGCATTGCCAACCGTGCTGGTAAGATTAGCGGTTGAGAGTGACCGGATGTTTACTTATTAATTAACCAGGCAACAAATTTTCTAACAATAAATTATCTGCAAAATCATGAAAAAATTAAACTGCAGGGATGCCGGCTTCGACTGTGAAGGCGTTATTCGTGGAATAGCGACAACGAAGTATTGAATGAAGCGGCCCAACATGCTTTGGAAGTACACGGTGTTGCAGTAACTCCGGAACTTGCAGAACAACTTAAAACATTAATCAAAGACGAGCAACAAGAATAAAAGTTCTGAAAAGAGAAACTTCAGCCAACATTTAGAAAATAGCCGAAAATCCCCAATATAAAAGCCCCGTATTAAAAACTATTTACGGGGCTTTTGGTTATTGACCAGCCCTTAGGCGCAGAACTCCGTCCTGTGTGTCTTTCTTACTACACTTTACCCAATTAGCAACCATCCAAAACACATATCAGGCATTCCCTATTTTATCGCTTCAACAGGCTGCAATACCGCTGTGAATTACAAACTGTAGAATAAATTTACTTTTAATAACGCAAGGATACCCGACGGAGCTGACAGCTATCGGCCCCATCGCCTGAAGGACATATTGAGAAAATGAATGAATCAACCCGGTTCAGTATTGTTTTTAACCCTACCTGGTTTATCCATACCAATTCAGCCTGGTTAGTTAATTGAAAAAGCTTATTATGGTACTGTTTAAGTACAGAAAAATTATATTTCACTATGAGACAGGCCAGGACATAAAGAGTAGTTTTCAGGTTTTTCGTAATTTTCAGAACAATTGCGTTTGAATTAAATTAAGTGTTAAAGTTAACCATCAGTTAAGCTATTAGTTTACCTCTTCTTTTAAGCAAAAATTAATACAAACAAAAACTTAAAAATGCTGAAACCTTAAAGTAAAAACTGCAACTGCTACTCTCTGCCGGATCATTCAATTTAGTATCAGGAATAGGGGTTTAGATGTTGAAAAACAAAACCCATCCTAAATATTGTTAGAATGGGTTTTATAAATTTCTACTGTAGATACGGTCGTTTTAATGGAAATGAACCTACCAATCCACTTCATTACTAATCCTGCTTTTCACTTGCGGATAAATATTGCGGTATAGTTCATTAAGAATATCTTCCCTGCGGGGGGTGTTGAATCTGCCATTATTGACCAGCGCATAGTCGTTATCACTTAGTGCCCTTCTATCCCCGGAATAGGTAGCTATTTCCTGCTGCCAGTTGTAAGTATCGCTATAGTTATTAAAAGTAATATTTCTCCTGGTGGCAACTTCTACAATATTCATATCCATTTGAGCGCGGGCATTAAAATATTGCCTTTGAATGTTTAAGGTAGCATACACAGTTTGATAAACAGGTTTGCCGGAAGTGTCACTCCCGATTTTAATTTGCTTACTTACATTTCGACTGTAATTATTTACCATCGGCTGTGGAATATCCATATTGCGTAAAGTCAGGTCTACTACCCAATCGGGCTGCGCATTGTCACGCCTTGCCTCCCACTCTGTATAAAAGCGGGCGGGGTAGCGGGTGGCGTATTTACCTCCAAGGTCACTAACCAGGTTTTGTTGAAAATATTCGTTGGTGAAATTGTAACCCATATTTCCCCAGCCCGTATTGAAGAAAAATGAATTGTCAACAATTGGATTGATCACTACATTTACAATGCTGCTATTATAGGCATCGTCCATTTTTGCCTTGCTGTCTTTATAATCCCTTACCCAGTTTCCTGCCTTTTTAAAAGCATTGTATGCCTTCTTTGCGTAATCCCTGTTGTCGTTGTCAAATAATCTTTCGCCTAGTTGATAATAGTCTTCCGCTGCAGATTGTTTAACAGCATTGATCTCATTTATATAGCTTTTTGGAGTTATCAACCTACTAGCCGCATCCGAATTGTCAATGGCGTTATATATATTCTGAAGTGTATTGTATTCGCCGTTTAGCTTATCCCATTTACTGATGTCATTATAACCAGTGTAGGTGTTAATGTTTTTTATATGGCGTTGTGTTACTTCCCGGTACACCTGTGCCAATGCCTTTGTGGCATCTTCATCATCGCTTCGTTTATTTAATTTTTTTACGATGTCAAAAAGCGTTTTGTCTTCATTGCTTCTTAATAAATAATCTTTGCTGGATTTGCAGGAACCCAATACAATAATTGCTGTAAGAAAGGATAAAATCTTTTTCATCTAATTTTTATTTCCAAAACTTATCTCAAAGCAAATACCAGAAAAATAAATGAATGACCAGTTGATAAGGTTTTAACAAATTCATATTTATTACAGGCTGTTCTTTTATTGGTGTAAGAAATTATACCTGATACAAATATCCAGTCTAATCCAATCAATTTTTTTTGACTTAAACGCAAGTTTTGTTATGCCCGCCACATTCAAGCATAGTATTTAAAACCACTGGAACATTTGAATTAAATCGAACCATTATCAGGAATAATCCCTCCGTTCAAACATTTATTTTACCATTCATCTAAATATATATTTTGTTTAAATAACCTGGTTATCGATTAAATTCAATATAGGCAAGGGTTTTATTGAAAGCCTATTAATATTTACAACCAGCTACTAAAAAATAAATGGTATTATGTGTTGCATAGTACTGAAATGTTTATATCTTTGTGTCAGAAAGGGAAGATAGCAGGTGGGTCATTAGAAAATCCGGAATTTCAAATTTGCTTTTCTACTTATTCAACCCTTTTAAAAAAGTATAGCCATGAATTTTAAAACATTGACGCCATGAACATTGATAACACAGCCAGCCAGATGCGGAAAGGAGTATTGGAGTTCTGTATTCTTTCGGTGATCAAGCAGGGAGAGGCATATCCGTCAGATATAATTGATAAAATGCGGACAGCCAACCTGAATATCCTTGAAGGAACTTTGTATCCACTCTTAACCAGGTTAAAAAATGCAGAATTTCTCACCTATCGTTGGATTGAGAGTAACAGTGGGCCGCCCCGCAAATATTTTTCTTTAACAGAAAAAGGTGGCGCTTTTTATAAGGAACTGGAAGCTACCTGGAACGAACTGGCCAATGCTGTAAAGGCACTTTCTGAAGCAGAACAGGAGCATACCGCAGAAAAAGAGCTCTCTGGTGAAACAGCAGATCAACCAATCAATAACAACACCGAAAATTTCGGAGACTCAAACTTCAACCACCCATTATAAAAAAGTATAGCCATTTCCCGATAGGTATCGGGATTGTTTTGGGGACAACCAACTAGCGACACATTCTAACACATTTAGCCATGAAACAAGTAATAAATATCAACTTCCACGGACAAGTAGTACCGATAGAAGTTTCCGCTTTTGAATTACTTAAAAATTATACAGACAGTCTTTCCAGGTATTTTGCAAACGAAGAAGGTAAGGAAGAGATCATCAACGATATTGAAAGCCGTATTGGTGAGCTATTCCAGGAAAGGCTGAAGAAAGGTGCCACCTGTATAACTGACGATGATGTAAACGCCATCATTAAAAGTATGGGAAGGCCGGAAGAATTTGAAGAAGCAGATGACAATGGTCCTTCTTCCAAACAAAACAGCGGGTCACAATCGCAAGGCCCTGATCCATTTCAGTCAAATGCCGGTTATACGGGTGCTGCCAAACGTTTATTCAGAAATGAGAATGACAAGGTAATTGGCGGTGTGTGCGGCGGCCTGGCAAACTACTTTGGAGTAGACCCAATGGTGATGAGAATAATTTTTGTAATCGTAGCACTTGCTTTTGGTACTGGTTTACTGGCCTACCTGATATTATGGATAGCCGTACCAAGCAGTGCATCTGCCGAAATAGGAGGAATGCGTAAAAAATTATTCAGGGATCCGGATGATAAATTAGTTGCGGGTGTATGCAGCGGTATCGGCAATTATTTTGGTGTAAGTGCCTGGGTGCCAAGAATATTCTTTCTGTTACCGTTTCTGTCATTTGTATTTCGATGGAGCAACTGGGGCTTTTGGGATTTCCCCAATTTTTTAAATCTTTCCTTTAGTCCGGGTTCATTGATTGTTTATATTATTTTATGGTTGGTGATACCTGAAGCAACCAATACTGCGGAAAGGCTTGAAATGAAAGGTGAAAAGGTTGACCTTAATTCCATCAAAAATTCAGTAATGGGCGAGATGAAAGGCGTACAGCAAAGGGCAGAGAAATTTGGACAGGAAGCTAAAACATTTGCCGAGGAAAAGGGAAAAGTAATGGGTGCCGAAGTAAAAACAGCGGCAAAGCGAACCGGCAGATCATTAGGCGATATCATTGTACTGATTGTAAAAATATTCGCTTACTTTATTATTGGATGCGTAAGCTTTGGGTTAGTAGTTGCTTTATTCGCCTTGGCTATCTTCTCTATAGGTATTTTTCCCTTAAAAGCTTATGTTCTGGAAGATGGCTGGCAAAACTTTCTTGCCTGGGGCACTTTATTATTCTTCATAGCAGTGCCTGTAATTGGTATCATTACCTGGATCATTCGACGGCTTGCAAAAATGAAAAGCAACCGCAAGATTTTGAGGTTCACCTTCATCAGTCTGTGGATTATTGGATGGTTTTGCTTCATAACCCTGATAGCAACAGTAACAAGGGAATTTAAAAGTACCAATGATTTATACGAACAGGAAATTTATCTTTCTAATCCATCAGTTAAAAAGATGGAATTAACCACAAACTCGCCAAGTACAAAATACTATCGCAACCGCTGGTTTAGGTTAGAGCCTTTTGAAGGGCTGGAAGACGACACTGCATTTGTAAAGAATGTGGAGGTGAAAATTTTAAAATCGCCGAATGACAGTTTTAGGGTTACCATGCTTAAAATGGTGAATGGCCGTAGCACAAGGCTGGCAAATACCACGGCCAATTATATCAGTTTTGGTGGTCAGCAAAGAGATTCCCTGCTCATATTGGATAAAGGGATTGCTATCACCAAACAAAATAAGTTTCGTAACCAACGGGTAATTGTTACAATATATGTACCGGTTGGCAAGCAGGTAAGGATCGATAGAAGCATTGGCTGGGGACACAATGTACATTTTGGCGGTCCATGGAATGAAGATGATTTTAATATCGACTCAGATGAAGAAGAGAGAGGCTGGGAATCGAATGTGAATTATATAATGAAAGCAGATGGCCTGTATACAACAGATGGAGAACCTGCCGATAGACATAAGTATGAAGAAAAGAATAAAGTAAAAATTGGTAAGGATGGAATTGAAATAGATGATAATGGTAACAGGATATCTATTGATAAAAACGGAGTAAGAATAGACGAATCATCCGATGGGTATCGGTACAATAACAACCAGCCTTCCACTGTTTTGGATTCTATGAAATTGAAACTGGAAAAGGAACAAAAGCGCACGAAAGACTCCCTTGAAAAAGCGAAGGAAAATATTGAGAAGCAACTGGAAAAAATTGATGTCAACAAAAATGAGCCGGAAGCGATGAGCAATTATAAATTGCAATCTTACCTGATATTGGTAAATATCTGATTAAAATAGTTTCAATAGTTGAGTTGAAGTGAAACAAAAAAGAAGTCCTGTCAGCAATGGCAGGACTTTGATTTTACCCCCGGTCCCCTAATGGGGAGTTATTCGAATAGCTCTCATTTTACAACGGTCCTATTTGGCCCACAATTCCAGACAAGGATGATAGCAGTCCCTTATACAGCCTTCAAAATATACCGGCTTGAACTTTGCAGCCCCCATTAAGAGCCCGGCCCCGGCCTTTTCTAATTTCCACCACCAATTTTTTTTATTTTACTTTTGCGATGAATAATTTTAATTCCATTTCACAAATACATTTAATGAAAACCACCCCGTTTACAGCAAAACACATAGCCCTTGGAGCTAAAATGGCCGAGTTTGCAGGATTTAATATGCCTATAAGTTATACTGGTATTAATGATGAACACGCTGCAGTGCGTAACAATGCAGGGGTATTTGATGTAAGTCACATGGGAGAATTTATATTAAAAGGTGAAAATGCCCTGGACCTTATTCAAAGAGTAACCACCAACGATGCCTCCAAGTTAACCGCAGGAAAAGCGCAGTATAGTTGCCTCCCTAATACCGAAGGCGGAATTGTAGACGATTTGCTGGTATATTGCCTGGAAGAAAACAAGTCGTATATGCTGGTGGTAAATGCAGGCAATATTGATAAAGACTGGAACTGGATAAATCAATTCAATGACAAGGGTGTTGAAATGCACAACATTTCAGACAAAACCTGCCTGTTGGCAATACAGGGGCCCAACGCCACAAAAATCCTCCAGTCTTTAACTGCCACCGATATTTTGAATTTGAAGTATTACACTTTTATCAGGGCAAATTTTGCCGGGGTAGACAATGTAATTATAAGTGCCACCGGCTATACCGGTGCCGGTGGAGTAGAGATATATTTTGAAGATAAAGATGGAGCTGCTGATAAAATATGGGATGCTATTTTTTCCGCAGGTATCGCCCAGGGGATTAAGGCAATTGGCCTGGGAGCCAGGGATACTTTAAGGTTGGAAAAGGGATTTTGTTTATATGGAAATGACATTAATGATACTACCTCACCGCTGGAAGCAGGCCTTGGCTGGATCACCAAATTCACAAAGGAGTTTACCAACAGCGAATTCTTTGAAAAGCAAAAAGCTGCGGGTGTAGCAAAAAAGCTGGTTGGTTTTGAAATGCAGGAAAAGGGTATTGCCCGGCATGATCATGTAATTAAAGATTTTGAAGGAAGTATTATAGGGAAGGTTACTTCCGGAACGCAATCGCCTTCATTGGGAAAAGCCATTGGCATGGGTTATGTAGATACCCCATTTTCGGCAATCGACTGCGAAATTTATATTAGCATTCGCAATTCGCTGTTAAAAGCAAAAGTGGTTAAAATGCCTTTTGTTTAAGGGATAATTGTTTAAATGATAATGGATATTGATTCCTGCAGTATCCGGATTATTGAAATGAATAGATTATTAAATTTTTTACAACTCATTGCCTGAAAAGAATTGCCTGTCAGTAAAGTTGTACCAGGTTTAAACCATTATCAATTATCAATTAATTCATTATTCATTGTCTTCTACAATTCATCTTACCACAATAATAAATGCGCCGGTTGAAAGAGTTTTTGATTTAAGCCGTAGCATTAATTTGCATAAAATTTCAACAGCAAATACCAAGGAAGAAGCGGTGGCGGGAGTAATGACAGGGTTGATCAAACTAAATGAAACAGTGACCTGGCAGGCAAAACACCTGTTTAAACTTAGGCGGTTTACTTCTAAAATTACCGCAATGGAAAAGCCGGTTCACTTTGTTGATGAAATGATACAAGGTGATTTCAAAAGCTTTAAGCATGAACATTATTTTAAGCAAATTGAAAATGGTACCATCATGATTGACATGGTTGAATTTGAAAGTCCGTATGGTGTGGCAGGCTGGCTGGTAAATAAACTATTCCTTAAAAACTATTTAAAAAGACTGCTTGTTACAAGGAATAGTGTAATAAAAGATTATGCAGAAACACAAAAATGGAAGGCGATTTTAAACTGATGGAAAATTAAAGATAATTGAACGAATTAAATTCGGGTTATAAAATATTAAAATGAAGAGTAAAAAACCAGCGTTATATACTTCTTTATCTCCTGCATTACTTCATTTGTATGATGTAAGTAGCAGCATTGTAGTAATCATTGATGTATTAAGAGCTACTTCCACCATTGCCACCGTGTTATATAATGGCGCTAAAAATATTATCCCGGTCGATAGTGTTGCGGAGTGCATTCGAATCGGTAAACAAATTGAGGGAATTACAGCCGGGGAAAGAGATGGGCATGTGGCAGAAGGGCTTGTCCATGGCAATTCTCCCTTTGAATATCCCCGGGAATTCATCAACGGTAAAACCCTGGTGCTTACTACTACCAATGGAACCAAACTATTGCACATGGCGCTGGAGAAGGGCGCCAAAGGAATAGTTACGGGTTCATTTCCTAACCTGTCTGCAGTATGCGATTACCTCGTTAACAGGAAAATGCCGGTAATATTAGGTTGCGCTGCCTGGAAGGACCGGGTGAATATTGAAGATACTTTGTTTGCCGGAGCTGTCATCAGCCGTATCAAAGACCACTTCGAAATCAATTGTGATTCGTCGAAAATGGCGGAGTCTTTATATAATGAAGCAAAGGGTGATTTGTTTGAGTTTATGAAAAGTAAAGATGCTTCACATTATCACCGGTTAATGAATTTTGGTTTGGAAAAGGATATCCGGTATTGCCTGTCGGAGGATGGAGCCAATGTTTTGTGCCTGTATGAAGGAGGAAAGCTGATAACGATGAATGGGCGATACTAATTACCCGGCAGTTTAAATCCGGCATTGCAATTCCAGGTAGTTTGGCAGATATTTACAAATGAAGCTGATTCAAAATCAGCCACGTTACCTCTAAAATAGGACAAAGCGTTTACTGCTTTTATATCTTCCCCCGAATGGGAGTCGGTGATAAAATTTCATTGCGTTTAAAATCTCCTGATTAGATTGATTTAGACGTGGCTTTTCCTGAATTTTCCTTTAATTTTGCCAATTGCCCTTTTCTGAATGGGATAACCTAAACGAAAGTGGCTATTTATCACCAATCGTACAACTAAATCGTACTTTATTTTGGCTTTATCTCATTTAATCAAATACGTTTACAACACTGGCTCCGATGAAGTTATCCGAAGAGGAAAGAAAATACATGCCATTGGGTATGTAGAAATGGTAGAACATGATGAATTGTTAAATAACGTTGTTTTCAGAGTAAAGGATGACACATATAGTACATATTACAGGGTAAATATTCAAAAATATACTGATCCCCAATCGCTATCCTTACGCTGTGGTTGCCCTTACAACCTGGGGGATATTTGCCGTCACGAAGCCGCTGCACTTTTTCAATTGCAGGAACTGGTTGATAAAAATATGTTGGGGAATACCAATGCCGCTTATAATCAACGGCATACGGTTGCCAAGATGAAGTATATCGATTTGAAAACGATGCGCCTGCTCTCCTCGCCTGAAATTTACGAAGCTGCTGAAGCATTGCTGGAGAAAACGAAAGCCACCATCATTGTTGCGGCAAATGAAAGGGTGGAAGCAGAATTGGAAACAGAAGAGCAGGAGTTCCCGGTTGTGATACAAAAAAATGACGAACGTAATTTTGATACCTCCTGCAAATGCGGGGAATCGGCCTATCCGCTTTGCGTGCATAAAACTACCTTGTTCCTTCAATTGTTCAGGCAGTACGGGCCGTATTATTTTGATACCATCCGAAACTGGGATAAGGAAAAAAATAAACTGTTGCAGATTTACGGGTACAACCTGGAGGATGACTTAACCGGTAAATTTGAATTCATTTACAAAGAAGGAAAGCCTTTTTTAAAAGTGCTGGACATTTCAATTAAAAGGGTAACGCAGGCCGCACCGGCACCAAGACCTGCATATATGCAGGATACCCGTCCTCCCGAATTAGAAGAAGTAATTACTGCAGACGCACCCACCAAAAAGCTGGGCTTTGTATTTAACTTTAATGCTACAACCTATCCCTTTTTTGTGGTGGATGCCATACAAGGCGATAGCGACGAAACCAATAGCAAATTACTCGGTAAGGCTGAAAAACTGGACCTCTCCAAATATGTAAATACGGAACCATTTAGTGAAGATGATAAAATGTTGCTTCAACAGATAAGAAAGCTACAGGCATCTGAGGTAAATAAATACCTCAATCGTAATTCACCCTTTAGCGGAATTTGGGAAAATATCATTCAAATGGATGGTGATGAACTGCCCGAAGAAACGAAAGTGTTGATTACAGAATATTTTCAACCCAAGCTTAAAAAAATATTTGAGGAGCAGGCAGCAAATCCATTTATTTATTATTTGGCCGAAAACAAAGCCTTCAAAACCGAAAACCTGGTAGAAGTTGCTTTAAGCGATGGTTTTATTGCTCCACAGTTTAAGATCATTGCGCAGGGAGATCATTTTGAACTCCAATGCCGCTTCAATATAAATGGTGCCGCCCAGCCGGTTACTGATAACGAATGTAATAGCAGTATCCTTTTTCTGTATAACCATACTTTTTATCTGTGGCAAAAACCGGAAGATGTGTTGCAGGCAGAGAAATTTATTAAGAACGGCAATATAAAGCTTACTAAAGAAAACTGGGCATCGCAAATGCAGAAGCTCATCATGCCACTTACCAAAGATTACCAGGTAGAGTTTGATAAATCGCTGATAAAGGAAATAAAAAGTGGGGAGCCGGAGGTAAAACTGATGCTGCAGGAAAAAGGAGATTACCTGGTATTTCAGCCTATTTTCACTTACAAAGGGTTTGAAACAAAGGCATCGGACAAGGATACCATTACCATTCCGGATGGGGATAAAATATTAATTGTACACAGAAATAAGGAAGCCGAAATGCGTTTCCTGGATAAACTCAGTTCATTACACTCGCAGTTTATTCGTCCGCAGGAAGGTAATAGTTTGATATTAAAGGGGCCTGATGTATTAAAGAATAACTGGTTCTTCCTCTTTGTTGATTCAATGAAAGAATCGAAAGTTCCGGTATTTGGTTTTGAGGCATTGCGCAATTTTCGTTTTAATACAGCCCGGCCGTCTACCCATATTCATGTAAGCAGCGGGTTGGATTGGTTTGATGCAAAAGTGGAAATAGATTTTGAAGGCCAACGGGTAGGCATCAATGATATTAAAAAGGCGCTGGCGTCCAAGCAGTCTTTTGTACAATTGGGCGATGGCACGTTGGGAATTCTTCCAGACGAGTGGCTGAAAAGGTATTCGTTGTTGTTTAAAGTAGGCGATGGTAAGAATGATAAACTACGCCTGTCAAAATACCACATGAGTGTGATTGACGAGCTGTATGAAAACCGGGATGCCACGGAATTAAGTTTTGCCCTGGATGAAAAGTTTCAGCGCCTCAGGGAGTTTAAGAATATACCGGAGATTGCCCCCCCGGTAAATTTATTACCAATTTTAAGGCCTTATCAAACTGCGGGTTATCAGTGGTTAAATTATTTGAATGATGTAGGTTGGGGAGGCATCCTGGCAGATGATATGGGTTTGGGTAAAACGGTACAGGCGCTTACTATGCTACAGCATTATAAAACCCAGGAAGGAAAGCTAACGGCCATTGTTGTTTGTCCTACCACATTGATTTATAACTGGGAAAATGAGATAAAGAAGTTTACCCCCGATCTGACCTACCGGATACATCATGGCAGTATGCGTACAAGGGATATAGTAGAGCTGCAAAGTGCCAATATCATTATTACAACATATGGCACTTTGCGTAGTGATATACAGGTGTTATTGAAAATTTTGTTCGACTACGTAGTGCTGGATGAAAGCCAGGCGATTAAAAACCCGGCATCAAAAGTTACGAGGGCAGCTTGCTTGCTCACCGCACGAAACCGGTTGTGTATGAGTGGTACTCCACTACAAAACAACACGTTTGATATTTTCGCTCAAATGAATTTCCTTAATCCCGGCTTGTTGGGAAGTATGGATTTTTTCCGCAACGAATTTGCCACACCCATTGATAAGTTTGGTGAACAGGAGCAAAAAGATCATCTCCGGAAATTATTGTATCCATTTATCCTGCGCCGAACCAAGGAGCAGGTAGCCAAGGATTTGCCTGAAAAAACGGAAACTATTTTGTTCTGCGAAATGGAAACTGAGCAAAGGAAAATTTATGATGCTTACCGAAATAGCTACCGTGATAAAATAATGGGTGTAATTGATGAACACGGCATCGATAAATCGCAATTAACCATATTGCAGGGATTGATGAAATTGCGGCAAATATGCGATAGCCCGGCTATTTTAAATGAAGAAGATAAATATCCCAATCATTCAATAAAACTGGATGAGCTGACAAGGGAAATCGAAGAAAATATTGGGGAACATAAGGCCCTCATATTTTCGCAATTCCTTGGGATGCTTGCATTGATAAAGGATAAACTAAGAGAACAAGGAGTACCTTTCGAATATTTTGATGGTAGCACCAGCATTAATGACCGCCAGAAAGCAATTGAAAATTTTCAGAATAATGATAAATGCCGGGTATTCCTGATATCTTTAAAGGCAGGTGGCGTGGGCTTAAACCTTACCGCTGCGGATTATGTATACATTGTAGATCCCTGGTGGAACCCTGCAGTAGAGCAACAGGCCATTGACAGAACCCATCGTATTGGACAAACAAAAAATATTTTTGCTTACCGTATGATATGTATCGATACGATTGAAGATAAAATACTGCAATTGCAGGAGCGTAAAAGAAAACTTGCCAGCGAACTGATTTCTGACGACGTTAATTTTGTAAAAGCGCTGAGCAAAGCAGATGTAGAATACCTGTTTAGCTAAACCGCTTCAAACTTTCGCAATTAAGAAGCAATGAAATCCTTTAAACGCTGGAATTCTTTTTTATCACTTGATACAAATAAGGCACTGCAAACTTCATATAAAAATTTTGACAGGCCGGAAAATAGGGACGTTGGGTTTTGTTTGTTGTTCATAATTATTGGATTTGAGTATAAAGGTAAAATATCGAAATATGCAAACCAATAGTAATTATTCTAATTTTTTGTAGTAGTAATTTCCACAAGGAATGAGGGCTTTCTACCATTATCAATAATTACCTGGAGATAAAAAGTAAGCCTGTTTATGCCCTTTATTTGCCCCGTTTCTTATTAAAAAGCAAACAAAAAGGCTTTTCCGGAATAGCGTAAAAGTCCGGTTTTAATTCATTGATTTATATTGTTTATCATTTTCATTTTATCCATAAAGCATTTTGAAAAATCTACTCCAAATTTTATAATCAAAAATCAACGGATTTTTGAGGAAGAAAAAAAGAAGCTCATCAGCCTGGTGAATGAATTTTATAAAGCCGGACATGAAGACATCAGCAAATTTCCACATCCTTTTTTTGCAACTTCACCCCGATTAATGGGGTAAAAGCATGTACAAACATTTAGACCATCAACTGAAACAATTTGGGGAATGACCATCTATTCATGAATACATAAAACCGGGATATGCGTATGGTACACCAATTCTTTGGTATGGCTGCGCCTGAAAATCTTATCCATCAGTTTGTGTTTTTTCGGAATTACCACCAGCCAGTCCAGCTTTGACCTGTCAACAAACCAATTAATCCCATCTGTTATTTCTCCGGCATCAATAGAATGAAATTCCGCTTTGATATCCCGTAACAGGTTGTCAATTAAAAACCCCTCATGTAGTTTGGCAGGGTTGCTGCTCCCGTTCTTATGATCAACATTTAATACATGTAACTCTGCGTGAAAATCAGTTACGATTTTTTTAAGCAATGCTACCGGCGTGGTTTTTTCTACTTCCTGGTAATCGCAGGCGAAGCCAATTTTCCTAACGGGGATAAACTCAGCTCTTGGAGGTATTACCAATATCGGGTAGGTTAATTCGTGTATTGCTTTTATAGTATTACTGCCTACTATTAAACGGGTGAGGGCATTCTTACCGGAAAGCCCCATTACCACCATATCAGGTTTAAGCTCATTGCAAAAATTAGTCAGTCCCAACTGCAGCACATTCATTTCCGCCTTTGTGTGTATGGATATAGTAGTCTTTATTTTGCTTTGTGTATTTTCTTTCAGCATGTCCATTTCATGCTCTGCCGCTTTTTGCATTTCAGCAATATCTACTACCGGGTAGGCGAATTCACTTAATGCAATGGGAATCTGGTAAGCATGATACAGCCATATTTCGGCTCCGTAAAAGGCAGCAAGGTTACCTGCAAATTCAGCCGCATTGGTTGCTGAATTAGAAAAATCAACCGGAGCGATAATGATCTTCATTTTAAGAATATTTAGACATCAAATATATTTTTAATTACGCTTTGTATTTATGACCTGCGTCAGTAAAATGAATGATTTGTTATTTGGAAGGATCGGCGATTTATCGGGAAGGGTGAGCAGTTGATTAAAAGAAAAGTCCTGTATATGTTTTACTCAAATTCTTATTAGCCGGTTCACTGCCGCTTCCAATGTGGCTTCTTTTTTTACAAAGCAAAACCGCAATACTTTATTATCATTTTCCTTTACATAAAAAGCGGAAGCAGGTATTGCGGCCACTCCATATTCTTTGGTAAGCCGGATTGCAAATTCTTTTTCCCGCTCATCTGTAATGTCTTTATAACTATACAACTGGAAATAACTTCCGTAAGTAGGGAGCGGCTTAAATTTGGTTTGCATCATCAGTTGCTGAAAGTAATCTCTTTTTTGCTGCAATTGTGTACCCATCAAAAGGTAGGGCTCTTTTTGCTGGAGGTATTCTGCCAGTGCATATTGTACCGGGCTACTGCAGGAAAAACAATTAAACTGGTGTACCTTCCTAAATTCCTTCATCATGGCAGCAGGGGCAATACAATAGCCCATTTTCCAGCCGGTACAATGATAGGTTTTGCCAAATGAAAAACATACAAAACTTCTTTCCAGTAAATCAGGGTAGCGAAGCATGCTCTCATGCTTTTTATCATCAAATATCAAATGTTCATACACTTCATCGCTCAATATAAAAATGCCGGTATCCCTTACAATGCTACGCAATTGTTCAATATCTGTTTTTCCAAGTATACTGCCGGTAGGGTTGTGCGGAGAATTGAGCATGATTAATTTTGTTCTGGCAGTTACTTTTTGTTTTACCAGGTTCCAATCAATCCGATAGCCATCGGGTGCATACTCCGGGAAAATCAGTGGAATTGGAACAGGTACTGCGCCATTTATTTCAATATTGGGTATGTAGCTATCATAAGCCGGTTCAAAAACAATCACCTCATCACCTGGTTGAAGTATAGTGGTAAGCGCAGTGTAAATAGCGTAAGTGCCGCCTGGTGTAATGGTAATATCTGTTTCCGGATTTATTTTGGCAGAGTAAAGGTAGTGTGCTTTTTCAGCTATTCTTTCCCGCAATAAGGCCAGGCCGTGCATGTGTGTATATTGGTTATGGCCTTTTTGCATCGCATCATTTACCAATGCCACCAGTTCTTCACTCATCATAAAATCCGGATAGCCCTGGCCAAGGTTGATGGCCTGGTGTTCAGCCGCCAGCGCACTCATTATTGTAAATATGGTAGTGCTCACCCTGGGAAGTTTGCTTTGTATTACCGGTTTCAATTTTTAGAATTATGCGATTATTAATTAACTCGTTTGAACATGTAAGCAGCAACCAATTTTCTTACCCGTGCAGAAAAAATGATGTTATCGACAAATTAAAAGTAAGCAAAACTTCTATAAAGCATTTGCTTTGCTTATTGCTGCATTGCAAAAGATAATTCAACCACCCCGATAAAAGAATGGCGCCGGACTTATATCCGGCGCCATTGAAGGAATGCACATCTTTGATAATATTCTTAACGTGAAGACCTGGTTTTACAGAAACCGGTCTCCCTTATTTCTTTTTACTTCTGCTACGTATTCTTTGATCGCCTGTTCTTTATCCTTTTTACAAATAAGGAGTACATCCGGTGTATCTACAACAATAAAATCATCGAGCCCCTGCACCAGTATTAATTTCTTATTATCTGCATGAATCATATTTTTAGAAGCATCAATTATCATCACATTACTGCCAGCGACTGCATTTTCCAGGTAATCTTTTTCCAGGTTGTCGTAAGCACTTGCCCATGTTCCCAGGTCGCTCCATCCAAAGGAGGAAGGAATTATATAAACATTATCTGCTTTCTCCATCACGCCATAATCAATCGAAATATTTACACATAAAGGGTAAATCCTTTCAATCGCCTTCTTTTCATCAAGTGTATTAAAATTGTTTTTTTCCGCATCAAATACTTCATGCATTTCTGGTAAAAATAGTTCAAAAGCCTTGATGATATTTTTAATTTGCCAAACAAAAATGCCGGCATTCCATAAAAAATCACCGCTTGAGATAAAGGTTTTAGCCAGCTCCTGGTCAGGCTTTTCGGTAAAGGTTTTTACTTTGTATACATTTTCACTTACAGCCATCTGTTCGTATTGAATATAGCCGTAACCGGTATTCGGGTGGGTAGGCTTTATACCTAAAGTTACCAATGCTTTTATATGCGAAGTAAAATGTAGCGCCTCCAGGCATTTCTTTTTAAAGTTATCCGGCTCCAGGATGATGTGATCCGCCGGGGCACATATTAAATTTGCATCGGGGTTTATTTGCTGTAATTTGTAAGAAATATAGGCAATACAGGGTGCGGTATTTTTACGGGATGGCTCACATAAAATATTTTCAAAAGGAAGGTCAGGCAACTGGTCAGCTACTATATTCTTATACTGTTCGCTGGTTACAATGTAAATATGCTCTTTTGGAATAAATAAAACAAAACGGTCGAAAGTTGCCTGGATCAATGTTCTGCCTGTATTTAGAATATCAAGAAACTGTTTAGGGTAATCAGTTCTACTCATGGGCCAGAATCTGCTGCCGATACCTCCTGCCATAATTGCTACGTAATTATTCTTGGTCATACTTTTTTTTGATGTGTTTTTAAAATGATGTTTACAACCTGCACTTTTATATAAGTAAATTAGTTTTTAATTTGCAAATGACAGATGCTTACTCAATATCATTGTGTAAATGCAGCTTGATTAGAAGTTGCCACATTGATGAAGTGTATAACAGCGCTGCATAAATGATTAACGATTTTCCTTGAAAAAGGAATACTGATCATTTAAAAGAACGAATCCAAACGCTATTCATTCCGCAATTATTATATATTCATCATACTCCATTTAAATAATGCCTTCCTTAATAATATCATGAATGTGAATGATGCCTTTATAAATATTCTTATTTACCACCACCAACTGGCTGATGTCTCTTATTTTCATGATATCCAGCGCATCTGCCGCCAGCATATTTTCTTCCACGGTAAATGGATTTTTCGACATAATGTCTTTTGCCATTAACTCTTCAAAATTATTTTTCTTTTCCAGCATTCGCCTTAGATCACCATCCGTTATAATTCCTTCAATAACATGTTTGGTGCTTACTACAGCAGTTACCCCTAAACGCTTTTTAGTCATTTCTACAATCACTTCTCTTATGCTTGCACCTGGTGCCACAGCCGGTTTTTCATTCTGCGCTGCAAGGTGGGCAACCCGTAAAAAAAGCCTTTTTCCTAATGCACCTCCAGGATGAAATTTTGCGAAATCAGCAGTGCCAAATCCCTTCATTTCCATCAGGCAAACTGCGAGGGCATCCCCCATTACCATTTGTGCAGTAGTACTGGACGTAGGCGCCAGGTTATTTGGACAAGCTTCCTGTTCGACGGTCGTGTTTAAAACAAAATCACTTTGCATGGCCAGGAAGGAATCTGAATTTCCTACCATACCAATCAAAATATTTCCAAAGGTTTTAATCAGTGGAACCAATACTTTTATTTCAGGACTATCACCGCTTTTGCTAATAACGATAATTATATCTTCTTGTTGTACCATGCCCAAATCACCATGTATAGCATCTGCGGCATGCATAAATATGGCGGGAGTACCGGTACTATTGAAAGTGGATACCACTTTTTGAGCTATGATGGCGCTTTTACCAATGCCACTTACAACGAGTCTTCCTTTGGAGGCGACAATAGTTTCCAATGCTTTTACAAAATCAGCATTGATAAATTTTTTCAGGTTACTGATAGCATCTGCCTCCGTTTGAAGCGTCCGTAGCGCAGTTTGTATGATTTTTTTGTTCGCCATTTTTGAAGCAGCAAACCTACTTTAATTCGCTCATAACGCAAAGAGTAATGATGTTAACATAACCCACATCAAATAATCAGGTAAAATATATCGTTATCCTTCTTAAGTTAAATTTTTTTGGACATCATTAATTGTCAACAGGATATTAGCAGCCGCCGGGTTTAGTTGGATAATATTGATAATACTTTAGAAAAAATTAACTAACTTAACTATTACCGACCAGACGTTAATTTGAATTTGCAGGTGTATTGAAGTAACTTCGCTACCCTTTGAAAATTCAAAAAGTTATCTGGCAAAGATTCTCCCGTTTTCGCTATTGGAAATTGGGAAACCGAGATGCTATATTTACACAATTTTAAAAGCAGGTGAAATATTTAAATAAGGATATTTTACCAACCTATCATTATTTAAAACCAGCTTGAGGAAAAAGACAGCTATGGCTACAGTAAAAGCAAAATTAAAACCGGGTTCCGTAAAAGAGCCAGGATTGAAACCAGCAGAAAAAAATGCCGTTAAGGCAATCAGCAAAGAGAAAAACCAAAACCTTACCGCACAACTTCAGGATTATTTTGGTTTTGATGGATTTAAAGATCCGCAGGAAGAAATCATTAAAAATTTATTGGCAGGTAATGATGCATTGGTAATAATGCCCACCGGAGGGGGTAAAAGTTTGTGTTATCAGTTGCCGGCAATTATAAGTGAAGGTTGTGCGATCATTGTTTCTCCCTTAATTGCATTGATGAAAAACCAGGTAGACCTGGTAAGAAGTTATAGCAGCAAAGATGATGTGGCGCATTTTTTAAACAGTACACTCAATAAGGGCCAGCAGAAAATCGTAAAAGACGATCTTACTACCGGTAAAACTAAGATGTTGTACGTGGCTCCTGAAACACTTACTAAAATAGAAAACATCGAGTTTTTTAAGGATCTCAACATCTCCTTTTTTGCGGTGGATGAAGCGCATTGTATCTCTGAATGGGGGCACGATTTCAGACCGGAATACCGAAGGTTAAGGGAAATGATGGAGATGATTAGTCCTGATGCTCCTATGATTGCGCTTACTGCAACAGCCACTCCAAAAGTGCAAAGCGATATTCTTAGAAACCTGGGACTTAGAAATCCCCAGATCTATATATCCTCTTTTAACAGGCCCAATTTATATTACGAAATATTACCAAAAATAAAAAAGGAACAAACTGTTACCAGCATTGTACGGTTCATTTCGCAAAACAAAGGGAAAAGCGGAATTATTTATACCCTCAACAGGAAAACTACGGAGGAACTTGCAGATATGTTGATGGCCAATGGCATAAAAGCCGTAGCCTACCACGCAGGGTTGGATAGTAAGTTGCGGGCTGAGCGGCAAGATCTTTTTTTGAACGAAGACGTACAGGTAATTGTGGCCACTATTGCTTTCGGTATGGGCATCGATAAGCCGGATGTACGTTTTGTGATACACTTTAATATTCCCAAATCAATCGAAAATTATTACCAGGAAACCGGCCGGGCCGGGCGGGATGGAATGGAGGGTAAATGTATTTTATATTATTCTCATAAAGATGTAGCCAAGCTGGAGCACCTGATGCGTGACAAGCCGCTCAGTGAAAGAGAAGTAGGTGCTCAACTGATCAATGAAACGGTTTCTTATGCGGAAAGTGCAGTATGCCGCAGGAAGATATTACTCAATTATTTTGGTGAGGAATATGATACCAGCCAATGCACCAATATGTGTGATAACTGCAATAGTCCAAAAGAATTACTGGAGGCAAAAACTGAAGCCCAGCAGGTGCTTAAAATTATCAAGGGGCTGGATGAACAGTTTACGATGGATTACCTGATGCATATACTGCGGGGTAAGCCAAATCCACAGGTGAAAATGTTCAGGCATGATGAACGAGATTTCTTTGGTATCGGGAAAACGCAGGATGAACATTATTGGAATTCTCTTATGCGGCAAATGATTTTAGAAGGATTTATTAAAAAGGATATTGAAGAGTATGGAGTATTAAAATTAACAAAAAAGGGAGAAGCCTTTCTGAAGAAGCCGGTTTCATTTAAAATTATGCTAAACAATTTATTTGAGGGTGCGGATGCAGATGATGACGAAGGCAGCGGAGGAGCGGTAGCAAGCAGCGCAACCGATGAGAAATTACTGGAAATGCTTAAGGAACTGCGTAAGAAAGTTGCCAAAGAAAAGAACCTGCCACCCTTTGTTATTTTTTTAGAGGGAAGCCTCGATGATATGGCTACCATGTATCCCACCACCACATTGGAACTTGAAAAATGCCAGGGCGTAAGTAAAGGGAAAGCCATCCGCTATGGTAAAAAGTTTGTAGACCTGATTGCAGGTTATGTGGAAGAAAATGAAATTGAAAAGCCGGATGATTTTGTAATGAAAGGAGTTGTAAACAGGAACAACAATAAGATTTTCATTATTCAGAATGTAGATAAAAAAATTCCGCTGGAAACCATCGCCAAAACCAAGGACCTTAAAATAGATGAGTTGTTGGAAGAAATGGAAACCATTGTCGCAAGCGGCACCAAACTGAATTTGGATTATGCAATCAATGAATTGGTAGATCAATATGAACAGGAAGAGATACTCGATTATTTTAAAGCCTGCGAAACCAGCAGCCTTCAGATAGCCCAGGAAGAAATGGCTGACAGCGGCTTTAACTGGGAACAACTGAAGATTATGCGGATTAAGTTTTTGTGTGTCTATGGTAATTAGTGTTAAAAAGTAAATAGACATTTCAACTCACACGGGCATTATCACTGCCCAAACAGGTAAACTATTTTAAGGCTTTCTCATTCAAATGTAAAAGCCTTTTTTGTGGGAAAGCGTATGGGGAGTTGTTTACACAGTACAAACCTATTTCTTTGCATAACCTTTGCCCGGTTCAATGATAATTGAAAATCGCTTTTTTGGAAACAAAGTTGCCATACTATTGTTACATAAATAGCAGCAATATGTGCCATGAAAATATAGCCTTTTACCAATTGGGTTGTTTGCTGTAAAATGCCTGTTAATAAATTTTAAATAAATCGAATAACAAATTATGACTACCGTTAATGCATACGCTGCGCAAAACGCCACAACCCCTTTGGCGCCATTTAATTTTGAAAGAAGGGACGTGGGACCCAATGATGTGCAAATAGAAATAATGTATTGCGGGGTTTGCCACTCTGATATACACCAGGTAAGAGACGAATGGGGAGGCTCTATTTTCCCGATGGTGCCGGGCCATGAAATTGTAGGTCGTATTACCAAAGTTGGTGACGAAGTTAAAAATTTTAAAGTAGGGGAACTTGCAGGGGTAGGTTGTTTTGTAGATTCATGTCGTACCTGTCATAGTTGCCTGTCTGATGAAGAACAATATTGCGATTCCGGTATGGTGGCTACTTACAATGGCCGGGATAAGGAAGGCAACCCCACTTATGGTGGTTATTCTACACAGATTGTAGTAGATGAAAAATACACATTGCATGTTTCAGAGAAATTGCCTATTGAAGGGGTAGCCCCTTTATTATGCGCAGGTATTACCACTTATTCTCCGTTAAAGCATTGGAAAATTGGCAAAGGGCATAAAGTAGCGGTAGTAGGATTAGGTGGACTTGGCCACATGGCGGTAAAATTTGCGGCTTCATTTGGAGCTGATGTCACGGTATTGAGCACTTCACAATCAAAAGAGCAGGACGCACTGAATTTAGGGGCACACTATTTTGCAGTAACAAAAGACCCCGAAACGATGAAAAAATTGAAGGGGAATTTTGATTTCATCCTAAGTACTATTTCAGCACAGCACGATTATAACGAGTACCTGAATTTATTAACCTTAAACGGAACAATGGTTGTTGTGGGTGTTCCTCCACAACCTTCTGCAGTTCATGCTTTCAGCCTGATAGGCAAACGGCGTTCGTTGGCAGGTTCATTAATTGGGGGCATCAAGGAAACACAGGAAATGCTTGATTATTGTGCGGAACATAATATTGTTTCAGATGTGGAAGTCATCAAAGCATCAGAGATTAATGAAGCGTATGAAAGGATGATTAAAGGCGATGTCAGGTATCGTTTTGTAATAGATATTGCTTCTTTAAAATAGCGAAATTTTTAAATGATATTAAAAGGGCGGCTATAATTGCCGCCTTTTTTTATTGATTTAAATAAATTGATGCACCTGAATTGTAATATTTGAATAGAAACTCCTATTTTTGCTGCCCCAAACAGGAATGTGCGGTATCCCGATTTGATCGGGAAAAGTACTTAAAACAAAAAAGGTGCGGTAGCTCAGTTGGTAGAGCAAAGGACTGAAAATCCTTGTGTCGCCGGTTCAATCCCGGCCCACACCACTTAAACGGGAAAATTTAAGTCAAACTCAGTTTTCCCGTTTTTTATTTTCCTATATGCCCCCTTCAATGATACAAAAATAGCGGAATGGCCAGCCTATTTTTTGTATTTAATTTTTCGTTGATTTCCAAATCTGTATAAGGTCAATTCTGAAATATAAAAATGTGTGCGGTGAATAAGAATGTTATTCTCCGCATAATTTGCGAAACAATTTTCATGTGCGGAAAATGTTATTTATATTCACCGCATAATTTACGGTAAATGAGCCCTTATATCCATCAATTAGGTAATTGGCCCAGGTTCACCTGGAACCAGGAAAAACTGTCACCCCTGCTGGCAGAGGTACGTCACAGGCAGGGAAGATTACTGGGCCGGATGGAAAATTTAGGTTTTGGACTTAAGGCAGAAGCTACCCTGCAAACCCTCACTTTGGACGTATTAAAATCAAGCGAAATTGAAGGTGAATTATTAGATGCCAACCAGGTACGATCATCAATAGCCCGTCGGCTGGGTATGGACATTGCCGGTATGATACCTGCCGACCGTAATGTGGAAGGTGTGGTGGAAATGATGCTGGATGCAACACAACAATTTAATGAGCCTTTGAATGATGAACGCTTATTTAGTTGGCATGCTGCGCTGTTTCCTTCAGGCAGAAGCGGCATGCAAAAAATTATAACCGGAGCCTGGCGTAATAATGCGGTTGATGATCCTATGCAGGTAGTTTCAGGACCAATGGGCAGGGGAAAAGTACATTACCAGGCACCCGATGCAGCATTGCTTGCTGATGAAATGAATCATTTTATAAACTGGTTTAATACCGAAATGAGTATTGACCCGGTATTAAAAGTAGCCATTGCTCATTTATGGTTTGTAACCATTCACCCATTTGATGATGGCAATGGCCGTATAGCAAGGGCCATTGCAGATATGCAGCTTGCGCGTGCCGACGGCACTGCACAACGTTTTTACAGCATGAGTGCGCAAATAAGAAAAGAACGAAATGCTTATTACGATATACTGGAAACAACACAACAAGGAGATTTGGATATTACAGGTTGGTTATACTGGTTTTTAAATTGTTTAGACCGCTCAATAAAAGCAACTGATGAAACACTGGCAGTAGTATTAAATAAAGCAAGGTTTTGGGAACAGCATGCCAAAACTTTATTAAACAACCGGCAGGTACTGATGATTAATAAACTACTGGATGGTATTATAGGAAAACTAAATACTTCCAAATGGGCAACCATTTCCAAATGCTCCCAGGATACTGCGCTAAGGGATATTCAGGATTTGATAGAGAAGAAGATTTTAGTGAAGGAAGAGGGTGGCGGAAGGAGTACGAGCTATGTGATAAGTTGATTATTACCTATTTTAATTTTGTTGTCATTTTAACGTTAGTTTCAACTGGCGGTTTAGCACCCAACTATTTCGGTTTAGATAAATTGTGAAAGAAGACAAATTTTAAATAAGTAATTATTGCCAAACCATAAACAGCTATTGAACAAATATGTTACTTACTGTTTTTGAAGCGACTGGAAGGAATGGACAATAAAAAGGTTCGTGCTGTTACAGATTCTAAACAAAAAAGTAATTCTTTAACCCTGGCACTTTCCTTAAAAAAATTACCCAAAGGAAAATAAGTAAATCTGAATACACCCAAGACACTTTGAAGCTTTTTTCTTTTCTGGCATCCAGGAGTAAACCCTGCTAAATGTTTCAGGATTTAAAGAAAAAAAATCCCCCTCTCCCCAAATGATGATTAATTTTATTCAATGTTGAAAGTACTACATACAGCCGACTGGCATATTGGACAAACGTTTTATGATTATGACAGAACTTTTGAGCATCAGCAATTTTTAAACTGGCTGGTAGATACAATTACCACAAAGGAAGTAGATGTAATATTGATGAGTGGTGATGTATTTGATGTTTCCAATCCTGCTGCTGCGTCGGTTAGTATTTTTTATAAATTCTTAGTGTCGGTTACCAGGGCACGACCGAATTTGCAGGTAATCATTACCGCCGGCAATCACGATGCTCCGGCAAGGCTGGAAGCACCCAATCCATTTTTTGAATTTTATAATATTCATATTGTGGGTAATGTTCAGCGGAAACATGACGGCACGTTTGACTATGAAAAATTAGTAATTCCAATAAAAAATAAAGAGGGTAAAATTGATGCCTGGTGTATTGCCATACCTTTTTTACGTCCTGGCGATTACCCGGTGGTAGAAGGTACAGAATCGCAGTATGCCCGTGGGGTGGTGGCACTGTATAAAGCAGCCTTAGATTATGTATTAACAAAACAACAAAAGGGCCAGCCGGTTATAGCCATGGGGCATTTGCATATATTAAATGCTGAAATATCTGCGGAAGACAAAAATGAAAGGGCCATCATGGGCGGGGTTGAATTTATACCGGTATCTGCTTTTGATGAAAGCATTGCTTATACTGCATTGGGCCATATTCATAAGGCTCAAAGAATTGGAGGCAGGGAAAATGTCCGATACTCCGGCAGTCCGCTCCCAATGTCATTTTCTGAAATAAATTATAAGCACCAGGTAATATTATTCGACCTGGTAAATGAGCAGGCACAAAATATTCATTCCCTGGAGATTCCAGTTTCTGTCAGGCTGATACGGGTGCCTGGTAAGCCCAAAAAATTAAGTGAAGTGTTGGATGAGTTGGCGCTGTTACCGGAAACAGGCATATATACCATCGAGGCAGCGCCCTACCTGGAAGTAAGGGTTCAACTGGATGGCCCCGAACCATCTTTAAGGCATAAAATTGAAACGGCTTTAATTAATAAACATGTTCGCTTTGCAAAAATAGAAGTGAATTATCCTGCGGGGAATGAACAGGGGGAAGCTGTATTAAGTTTTGATTCGTTGCACCAGATGCAACCCATTACTGTTTTTAATAAAATTTACCAATCCAGGTTCGATAGCCTGCCGCCGGATGAACTGATTCAATTGTTTAACCAGGTAACGCAGCAACTAAGTATAAAAGAAAGTTAAGCAATGAAAATATTAGCAATACGGGTTAAAAATTTAGCGTCATTAGAAGGGGTGACAGAAATTGATTTCACTAAAGAACCTTTAAAATCTGCGGGTATCTTTGCCATCACCGGACCAATGGGGGCAGGTAAATCTACCCTGTTGGATGCGCTCTGCCTGGCACTGTTTTCTAAAACTCCCAGGCATTTAGGTGCAAAAGAATCCGGGATAGAATTGCAGGATGTAGCCAGCAGCAAGATCGGGCCGGGAGATGTAAAAGGTATTTTGCGGAAAGGATGTGGAGATGGATATGCAGAAGTAGAATTTATAGGGGTGGATGGGAACCGGTACAGATCTACCTGGTGTGTAAAAAGAGCCCGTAATAAAATTGATACAAGCCTGCAACCGGATACGGTATCGCTTATCAACTTATCTACCAATATTCCTTTTCCTGAAAAAAGAAAAACGGAAATTCTAAAGGAAATTGAACGCCTCGTGGGGTTGAATTTTGAACAATTTACCCGTTCTGTATTATTGGCACAGGGAGAATTTACGGCTTTTTTAAAAGCTGAGAAAGATCAGAAGTCGTCACTGCTGGAAAAACTTACCGGCACGGATATCTATTCTGAAATATCCAGGCTTATCTATGAAAAATTCAGGCAGGCAGAACAGGAATATAACGACCTTCAAAGGCAAATGGAAGGTATTGCGTTAATGTCTGAGGGAGAAGTAATTCAACTTCAGGAGCAGCAATCTGCCATTGGAATTAAACTAAATCAACTGAATGAAGAAACACACTTTTTACTAAGCGAACTGAACTGGCACAAGTTGTTCGGAGAATTAGAATTGGCCAAAAGTGAAGCTGGTAATATGGTTGAACTTGCCAGGCAGGAAAAGCAACATACTTTGGAAAGGATAACCACTTTTGGAAAGGTGGAAGCGGTACAAGGTGCCAGGGTACTTTTTGATACACGGACAAACCTGGTAAATCAAGTGGAACAAAAAGCAACAGAACAGGAAGTTTTGTTGAGTGAGATCAGCGGGCTGGATAATAAACTGTTAGTTGAATTAGACAAACTATCGGAAACCGAAAATACAGTGCTAAAATTAGAAGCGGAAATCAGGGAAGCTCAACCGTTGATTGATAAGGCAAAGGAATTGGATACATTGATCCGGGAAAAAAATGAACAGGCAAAAGCAGCAGCCAATGAATCAGCAGCAGCTTTACTAACCAGGGAGCAACATATTGTAAAAATTCAAACCAGTAAAGAGGAACTTGAAAATATTGCGTTGCAGCTTGCAGCATTAACTCAATGGGAAATAGAAAATGAATCCCGGAAACCCATTGCTGAAAATTTGCAATTGATTATTTCGAAGTTGGGAGATGCAGGCGATTTATTACTGCAGGTAAAAAGCATTGAAAAAGAAATAGAGACTGTAAATGGTAACTTGCATAAAGAAAAGGATATTAATAAGGTATTGGACGAAACCATTTCAAAAAAAGAAAAAATATGGAACGACCTGCATGCCGTTCATCTTGCCGACAACAATAAATTATCAGCTATTGAAATTGACAAGATAAAAGCCATTGAGAAATTACTCAACGCTTCTATTGACGAAACATCCCGGGCAAGAGGATGTTGGGAAATACTGTATTTTAATCAACAGGAATATGAAAAAATCAATTCAAAATTAGCAACTTGTAAAAGTGAAATTATTTCACAATCTGAAAACTTAATAAAACTGAATGCTGAGCTAACCGAGGCGCATATAAGAAATGAGCAATCAAAAAAAATACTCGACAGGGCCCAGTTACAGATTGCAGAAAATATAGAGGAACTGCGTTCTCAGTTGGCAGATGGTGATCCATGCCCGGTTTGCGGTAGTCTGCATCACCCATTCTCCTCCAATAGCCCATCACACCATACCTTATTGGAAGGATTGAAAAATGAGTATGAAGAATGTAATGCAACATACAACGGGCTATTAAAAAAATGTGGCAGCATTGAAAAATCAGGTGAGTCGCTTGCAAAAGAATCCATCGGTTTAGAAAAAGAGTTGGCAATACAAATAGCTGGCATAAACGGGTTGACCGAAAAGTGGGAAACCTGTAACATTGACAGTGCTTGTTTATTATTACCTGCTGATGAGCGACTGGCCTGGCTCGATAATGAACTTATTATAAACAGGCAAGCGCTAAAGGAAATGCAAAGCCAGGCAGATGCTTATGACCAATTAAGCCAAATTGTGTCTCATCAAAAAAATGAAATTTACCAACTGGAAAAAGCGTTGATATCATTAAAAGAAAGCAGGAAAGATGGAGAAAGAAACCTTCAGAATTTTACTGCTGAAATTAAAAGACTTAGAGAAGAATCAACGGCCAGTAGTACAAAGATTGATAAAGTTACCAGTGAATTAAACCCTTATTTTGCCAACACCGATTGGTGTAGAAAATGGCAACAGGAGACTGTTTTATTTGAGCAGAAAATAAATTCATTTGCTAAAGAATGGCATGAAAAGATAAACTCGGCAGCTTTTAATACAAACAGGTTGGATATAACAAAAACCGAATTAAAAGGGCTTCAGCATCAATTGGAAAGTTTTGAATTGGTTGTTACCAGCACGGCTAGCAGGCTCGCTGAACAAGTGAAATCACTTTCGTTTATTGAAGCACAAAGAAAAGATTTATTTAATGGGGAGGAGATAGGTCTGGTTGAACAGGGCTTTAAGAATAATCTTGAAGTAGCCCAAAAATTAGTATTGAGTTGCAAGGCCGAAAAAGAAAAAACAAGCAGCGAATTAATTAATTTAAATAGCATTAAAGGCCAGCTTAATATTAGCATCACAGGATTCAATAGCAAAATCGCCGATTTAGGCAAAGAGATTATCGAATGGCTAGCGGGTTACAATTTATCTGCACAATCTGCCCTGGATGAAGCGGCCGTTATTTCATTATTAACTTTCTCTACGGAATGGATTGTTAAAGAAAGAAAATCACTTCAACAGATTGATGATGCCATTAAAGTTGCTGAAACAACGTTCAACGACAGGGGTTTGCAATTGTCGGCTCATCTCAGGAAAAAGCCTTCCGATCGGTTGCCCGATAATATTTTGGAAAGACAGTTGGATCTAAAGCAATTGATAGATACCGCCGGGCTAGAAAAAAATGAAATTGATTTTAAGCTAAGACAAGATGCAGCCAATAGAAAACAGTGCGGCGATATTGAAAAGGCTATAAAGCTGAAATATAATATATATGAAAACTGGCAGAAATTAAATGATTTACTGGGGTCTGCCGATGGTAAAAAATTCAGGCAAATAGCACAGGAATATACCCTTGATATTTTATTGGGCTTCACCAATATCCACCTGCAGGAGTTGGCCAGCCGGTACAAACTTTCAAGGGTACCTAATTCGCTGGCACTACAGGTACTCGATCATGATATGGGAGATGAAATCCGCTCTGTACATTCCCTATCCGGCGGAGAGTCATTCTTAGTCTCGCTTGCGTTGGCATTGGGACTTGCCTCTTTATCCTCCAATCGCATGAAAGTGGAATCTTTATTTATTGATGAAGGGTTTGGTTCATTGGACCAGGCAACGCTCGTGGTTGCGATGAATGCACTGGAGAAATTACAAAACCAGGGAAGAAAGGTAGGGGTTATATCGCATGTGCAGGAAATGACAGAACGCATTACAACACAAATCAGGATTTCAAAAATATCTAATGGCAGGAGCCGGGTAGAAGTAACAGGGGTGCCGGTTTAAAAATTCCCATGGCTCCATGGTCAATTGTTCATGATCTTGAACCGGTTTAATTTTTCCAGGTGGCTTACTGAATTGGACAATGTAAAAAATGAGGAGTTTCCGGAGCAGGCAATTAAGGAACGTTATTCCCAGATATTATTGAGCACCACATTTACAATGCAACTATCATCTAAAATAAATGTGTAAGGCTCTGCGGGTAAAAACTTTTCCAACAGGTATTTTCCATCTTCTTTTAGATGATAAATTTCTACTTCGTTTTTATCAACGTCAATAATCAAGTAGTATGGTATCTGCTGAGATTGGTATAGACAGAATTTGTTGTTACGGTCTTTCATTGCGATAGATGGAGAAAGGATTTCAACAATAAGTGAAGCCGGAAAATCAAGAAAAGGCTTCGTTATTTCTTTACAAACGACCACTGCGTCTGGCTTCAAAATGGTATCCTCTGATACTTTAATATCGATATAGTCATACACTTTACAATTTTTACCGCTAGATTTTTTGATCGCAGCCTTTAACTCGCTTTAATATTTGAACTTACCCACTGATTTCCTGGAACCGGAGCCGGACTCATCGCATAAGGGATACCTTCAATTAGCTCCCAACGGCCTTCCCACTGGCAATAATCCTCGTAGGTGTAATGTGGCAATATTTTTATACCTGATGACATGGATCAAATTTTTTACAACAATTAAATTATGCCAGCAGTACCTGCCATGCCTCTGTTACTTTTCCAAGGTCCAGTAATTCTTTTGCGTAACGATGCAGTTCGGTATCCATATCACTGGGATTGATGGAGTAGTATTGAATGATGTTTTTTAGCCTGTCATCATAAAAAGCAGGATCAATAAAGGGCATTTCAAAAACGTTTCCCAATTGCCCCAGGTTATTGCCCGTTAATATATTACTGTTTCGGATACCTTTAGGCAATGCATCTACCCCAATACCCGATTTGGTATTTGGTTTTTCCACTTCAAATATGGTAGAGTCGTTGGCCCTGGAGTACCAGTTGCCTCCCAACCGGGCTACCAGGTCAAGTTTGCGCTGGTCTATTTTTCCAGCTTCATTTAATATGCTTTCATCAATATGTACCAGCAGGATTTCTGCAATCACCAAATTGCCTGCACCACCTTTATCGCCCAATGGCTTCACCTCAATTACTTTGCATTCAAATTGTACGGGGCTCTCTTTTACACGGGGTGGTTTTATCAAACTAGACGGCAGTTTGTTAAAGCCTGCCTTTACAAATTCATCCGTGTCTTTTGGAAAATCGCAACTGCTCAGGCTTACCTGCTGCACCATATCGTATGTTACTATATTGATTGCCACTTCTGGCACTTCCAGTATATTTTCCAACGTATGTTTGATTGTATTATCCCGACCCCTTTTAACAGGAGAAAAAACAACAATTGGCGGGTTGTAGGAAAACATATTGAAAAAACTGAAAGGACTTAAGTTGACGTTCCCTTCCTTATCGATGGTGGATGCAAAACAAATAGGCCTTGGTGCAATAGCAGATTGCAGATAGTTTTGAAGGTCTGCCATATTGCTGTTTTTCACTTCTATACTTTTCATTTTTTCTTTAGTTCTAATATTGAAAAATCACTCTCATCTCTTACAATTGTATTAGCTAGTTTACCTAATCCATCAATTTCCATCTCCACTGTATCGCCTTCCAGTAACCATTGTTCGGTATAGGTTGGGTCATTTAATTTTCCTGTTCCGTTCAGTTCCAGCAAACAACCGGTACCTACCGTTCCACTCCCGATAATATCGCCGGGAAATAAGTGAACCCCGTAACTGCATCGCTCTATAATCTCTGCAAAAGTCCAATCCATATCGCCGAGATTGCCTTCGCTAACCTGTACACCGTTTACCCAACATTTCATAGCCAGACTCCAACTCTTCCCTGTATGGTTTTCCTTGCAGGGAATTTCATAAGCTTCAAGTTCATCCAGTGTAACCAGCATGGGGCCAATTGCGGTAGCGAAATCTTTTCCCTTTGCAGGCCCAAGATTCAACAGCATTTCCTCCATCTGTAGTTGTCTGGCACTCATGTCATTCATAATCATTAATCCGCCAATATATTCATCTGCTTCTGTAGCCGGTATGTTCCTGCCATTTTTACAAATAACGATGGCTGCTTCCAGTTCAAAATCTAATTTTTCAAAATGATCGGGCATACATACAATATCACCTGGTCCCTGGATGCTATTATGATTTGTAAGATAGAATACGGGGTATTCATCAAACTGAGGAATCATTTCCCCTTTCCTGTTCCGCCTTGCTGCGGCTACATGTTGCCGAAATGCATAGCCATCCCTGCAGCTACTGGGATGTGGAACCGGTGCCAATAATGTAACGTTAGAAAAAGGAGTAGCTAAAACACTTCTTACCATTCCTGCTTTTATTTTTTGTTCGGCGGCCCGGGCAAGTGGAAAAACATCTTCCCAATAATTTAAAAACATGGCCATGCTTATAGGTAAATCAGGGTGTAATGTATCAGTGTCATATAAATTACCATCTAAGAATATCGCTAACTGATCCTGGCCGTCTTTTAAGTAAGTAACTAATTTCATAATTTAAGTTGTTAAAATTAAAATTAGGCATAAAATATGGTTGCCGATAAAGGGTGTATTTTAAATTGTATACCTCAGTATAGGGTTGCCAACCTTTTTTATAGTATTTTAGTAGAAAAGAACCTGCGCAAGGTTGGCAACCCTTCCCATAATATTAAATGCACTACCAATAAAGAGAGACACCATCAAATAACAGGGATTTACTAATTTTACATTTTAATTTTATCTACTATGCAATTTGGAAAAATCCACAATAAAGGACAGGCACAACTATTTAAAAACCAGTACCTGGAATACCTTACTAAAACTCATCCGCTCGTAATATGGGCCATGTACATTCCCTTAATTGTTTTTATGATTTACTATAGCAATCACTCGGTTGATATACCTGCTATCAATATTTGTTTACTTTTTTTAGGCGGGATGGTTTTCTGGTCCTTTTTTGAATACATGATTCATCGGTATGCCTTTCATTTTATGGCAGAGAGCGAAAGAGCAACAAAGATTGTCTACCTGATTCATGGTAACCACCACGAATATCCCCGGGATAAGGAACGGTTGTTTATGCCACCGGTACCAAGCCTCATCATTGCCGCGTTTGTTTTTTCAATTATGTATTTTTTTGCTTCATTAGCCGGTGAACCGCGGTTAGTGTTTTCATTTTTCCCGGGCTTTTTGCTTGGATACCTGGTATATGGAACCATGCACTATGCCATTCACGCATGGAATCCACCGTTTAAGTGGATGAAAGCCTTATGGCGTAATCATCACCTGCATCATTATAAAGAGCAGGGTAAAGGATTTGGAGTAAGTTCCACCTTGTGGGATCACGTATTTGGTACTATGTTTGATTTGAAAAAGGAAAAAGAGGATAAAGAACAGGTGAGTAGTTTAATGTTCATAAAGCGGCAATCAAAAGACATTGTATCCTAACTACCATTTTTCCTCCTCCGTAAAATCATCATCCTGTTGGCTAAACTGCTGGCGGGATTTTATTTTTTGTAGTTGCCTTTCGATGATTAAAGCCGCTATTATTTTTCCTGCATCTTCATTCGGTTGCTGCTGCAAAAGCTGCTTTAATTTAATTTCACTTACATCAATGCGATAGAGGCAGAAAATCAGTTTTTGAAAATCAGTTTGTATCAGTTGGTTGATGTAGTTACTTAACTGAATTCGTAATTCATCCATAGAGATTTCATCCGGTAAAACAATTGCCATGTTTTTATTAATCTCCGATACAAGCTCCCCGTTTATCATGTGAATGTAAAGTTTAGTATCAATTTAATAATGTTCCATCACCCCAAGTCCAAACAAAGCAAAGTCGTATTTTACCGGATCGTCTGCATCCAGGCTTCGCAGGTACGAAGTAAGCTCTAATGCAGACTCCCAGTCTGTTTGCTTACGGGTTAACAGGTTTAATTTTTTAGCCACTCTTGACACATGCACATCTATCGGGCAAATCAATTGCGACGGGGAAATATTTTTCCATATTCCAAAATCTACTCCTTTTTTGTCGTCTCTCACCATCCATCTTAAGTACATATTTAAACGTTTGCAGGCCGATTTTTTTGATGGTGAGGCGATGTGTTTGCGGCAATGTTTTTCCTGCATCGCATCGGCATCAAAGCCAAAAACATATTCATGAAATCCAATTAATCCATTTTCTATGGTTACATCACCGGGTAACATCCATTGGGTAAATGCCGTTTCCAGGCTTGGCTCGGCTTTAATATAATAATGATATTTTAAAAAATTAAGCAGGTGCCAAAGATCCATTTCATTAAAGGTACGATGAACAAATTTTTTGAATTTTGAATAAACCAGCGGGTCATTGTTCCAATCGGCTGTCATAATAAAATCATAGGGTGAATGATTCATCAAACCCATTAATTTATCACATGAGTTGATGATACCTTTTCGGGTACCCCATGCTAAAATAGCTGCGAAGAATCCTGCAATTTCAATATCCTGCTTTTTGATAAACCGGTGAGGAATACTTAGCGGATCATCTTTAATAAAGCCGGGACTGTTGTATTGTTCAACCTTTGTGTCTAAGAAGTATTGAAGGGTGTTGGACTTCATTATAGAAGTTTTAGTCTTCTATTAACAAACGCATCACTTCTTTTTGCATGCGAAACTCCTAAAATAAAAATGGTATCCGAAGTGATAGTATAAAATATTTTGTAAGGAAAATTCTTAATTAAACATCTTCTTACTTCCGGAGTAATTTTTTTGTAAACAGATGGGTTTAGTTGAATTTTTTCTACCGTGGTTTCAAGGCTGTTAAAAAAGCGCTTACCTAATCCTTTGCTCTCCCGTTCATACCAAAGCATCGCTTCTTCTATATCAAACCCCATACTTTCTCTGAATTTGACTTTTAAAATCAGCCCAGGTTATTCCTTCTGTGGGGGTAGTTTTGTGCATTTTTAAACGTTCTGTAGCAAATACAATATCATCTTCAGAAACAGGCAACAATTCATCATCAATGCTGTTCCAAAGCGCTTCTGCAAGTTCCTGCTTTTCTTTTACCGGAAGATTTAGCAGCTCCTCTTTATTATACGACATAGGTTTTTTTACAAATTACGAAATTATATTTAATCAATCGCCTGTTTCAAATCCTCTATTAAATCATCTGCATCTTCAATACCTACACTCAACCGCATCAATCCATCTGACAACCCGTTCTTAATTCTTTCTTCCCTTGGTATACTTGCGTGGGTCATGGTTGCAGGATGATTGATCAGCGATTCCACACCACCCAGGCTTTCGGCAAGGGCAAATATTTTTGTAGATGATAGCACTTTATTGGCCGCGTCAATGCTATCATCCTTCAAAGTAAAACTGATCATCCCTCCAAAATCACGCATCTGTTTTTTTGCGATGGCATAGCCGACGTTGTCTTCAAAGCCGGGCCAGTATACTTTTTCCACTTTTGGATGACTGCGCAGATAATATGCAATTTTTGCCCCGTTTTCACAATGGCGTTGCATACGAATATGAAGGGTTTTAATGCCCCGCAATACCAAAAAACAATCCATCGGCCCAGGCACTGCGCCACAACTTTTTTGAATAAAATACAATTGTTCCCGCAGGGAAGAATCATTCATAATGAGCGCCCCCTGTATTACATCACTATGGCCGCCGAGGTATTTGGTGGCTGAGTGCATTACAATGTCCGCACCTAAATCCAGCGGGTTTTGAAGGTAAGGTGAAGCGAAAGTATTATCTACACATAACCATGCTTTTGCGTTTTTGGAAATAGCGGCGATGGCAACAATATCAGTAATATTCATCAAAGGATTGGTAGGCGTTTCTATCCAGATCAGTTTTGTGTTTGGGGTTACAGCGGCTGCCACATTTTCAACATTGGTTGTATCAACATAAATAAACCGGATGCCAAATTTTTCAAACACTTTTGTAAAAAGCCGGTACGTTCCGCCATACATATCATTGGCAGCTATTACCTCATCGCCGGGCGACAATAATTTTATTACCGCATCCGTAGCAGCTACCCCACTTCCAAAAGCCAGCCCATATTTGCCATTTTCTATTATTGCCAGTGCATCTTCCAGCGCTTTACGGGTAGGGTTCTGGCTACGTGCATACTCATAGCCTTTGTTTTGACCGGGTGCGGTTTGTACGTATGTAGAGGTTTGATAAATGGGAGTCATGATGGCACCGGTAGATGGGTCAGGCTCGGCACCGGCGTGTATTATTTTGGTAGCTAATTTCATAGGTTTCTCCTCTTCGGGGAAAGATGTTTTTGCTGTATTCATTGAGTTATTTTTTATGATGATATTACTATGCAAAGTAAGTTCATTTTTTGCATGTTGCCTTAGCGGTTTGGGTAGGTGGGAAAGGCCGTTCAACTTTTAAAGAGTACCAACCCTATGGTGTACCGTCTATTAAACTAATCAGATTATTTGAGCTGCACACAGGTAACGCCAGTCAAAATTATCTTTATCATGTGCGTTAAGTGGGACTACTTTTTCATCAAGAACTGCCGGTTTTAAAATCCGGCTGTTTACCAGTTTTCTTTTAGATTCATGGATGAATTCCAGCAAGGTTTTGTTTTGCATCCATTGATGCTGGGGTGTCTCAAATCCAATTTTATCCGTACGCCACACAATTTCACTGGGTAATTTTTCATTGACTGATTTACGCAGCAACCATTTTGTCCAGCCTTCGTGAATTTTGAAATTTGCCGGTAGTGAAAAAATAAACTCCACCAATTCATGGTTTAAAAATGGCAGGCGAACTTCAGAACTATGTGCCATGCTGTTTCTGTCAGCAAATCTTAGCAGCTCTTCCAAACCCATTTTACAGGTATTGAAATATAAAATATCGTTTAATTTGGAGTTGATTGGCTTATTTATGCCCTCCCATTCCCTTCCTCTTAGTGAGGTGATAAGCCCGGGGTTAATATCAGGGTGGCGAATAATTTGGTTATATTCATTTCTTTCTAATTGTATGGAAGCATGCTTTGGGAAAAATGCGGCGAGGTAATTTTTGTATCCCCATTTAAAAGATATTTTCTTTTTTTGAAATAAACTGATTTCTTTCTCCAATTCTCCAAATTTACTCCTGGCAATTAATTGTTGAAGGTACCAGGGTATGTATTTAGTGTATCCTCCAAGGGTCTCATCCGCTCCCTGCCCATCCAGCAAAACCTTTACCTGGTGCTGTTTGGCCAGTTCAAACACCTTGAATTGGGCATAGATGCCAGAAGAGCCAAAAGGTTCTTCCTGGTGGTAACAAAGCGTTTGGAAATCATAGATCAAACCTTCAGCAGTGGGAACAAACTGAAAATTTTTTAAGCCAAATTTTTGTACTATAGTTTTAATATATGCAGATTCGTCTTTAATAAACCCGGGGAAAACTGCTGAAAAAGTTGTCTGTTCTTCATTTTTATTGAGTAACTGGCGAATGGTTGCTGCAATGGCCGAGCTATCCAATCCACCACTTAAACATGTACCAACGACTACATCACTTCTTAAACGTCTTTTTACCGAGCGGGTAAAAAGTTCAGTGAATTTTTCAATTGCCCTTGTTTCTGTAAATTGAACTGTCTGCTCTTTATTTATATCCCAATAAGCATGGATATGCGGCTTAAAATCTGAAAAATCAATTTGTAAAAAATGGGCGGGTGGAAGTGAATATATATTTTCAAAAAATGTTTGTTCCGTATCATTTGCATTTTTTACATGCCCCAGCGTGATGTAATTTAACAGCATCTTTTCGTCCGTTTTCTTTTTAATTCCGGCCGTCCATAATGCTTTCATTTCGCTGGCAAAAACAAATTGCTCTTTATTGATGTAATAAAAAAATGGCTTTTCACCAAAGCGGTCCCTTGCCGCAAACATTTTTTTTTCTTTACTATCCCAAATGGCAAACGAAAACATCCCATCAAATTGAAGCAGGCAATCTTTTTTCCAGTAGTCGTAAGCGGCTAACACAATTTCTGTATCAGATTGCGTTCGGAAATGATATCCTTTTCCGTTGAGGGTTTCCCTTAATTCAATATAATTATAAATTTCTCCGTTATAAGTGATCGTATATCGTATATCGTTGGTGGCAGCCGAAGGGGATACTCCGGGAAGCAAATGCATGGGCTGCGCAGCATTCTCTGATAAGTCAATAATTGACAATCTTCGATGTCCTAATACAACATTCCTGCCAGCATTTATCCAAAGCCCCTCTCCATCAGGTCCCCGATGGGCCAATGTGTCAGTCATCTTTTTTATGCGATCTCTGCTAACCAGTAAATGATTCAGGGAAATGATTCCAGCAATTCCACACATAGGTTAGTATCTAAATTAGTTTCTAAAAAAATCCCGGCTTTATGCCGGGGTCAAATTATTAATCGTTCCGATGCTGATGAAATTCAATTCTTTAATTCGTTTAAGAAAAAGGATAGTGCTGTTTTTTCCGCCCACCCGCAAATTGTTTTTCAAAAGAACCGATCAACAAAACAATGATTAAAAAGTGATTGGTAAAATAACTTTAAAATTATCCCATGCTATAATTAAACCAATGCCAACAGCGGCTTTTTCAAAAGCCATTACAAAGGATTCCAATAGTTCCGTTTGCTTTTGCACCGCCACCTCTACCCTCACTACGTCTTTGGCTTCATCGTATTTAAATGATCCCCAGGTATCCGTTTCTTTATTAATAATAAGTGTCCATTTTCCAGGGTAGGGAATACAGTACATCGTGTAGCGTCCTTTCTTAACCCTGGTGCCGCCAATTTTTACCGGTTGAAAAAATTCGATTTCAGTGGCTTCATTTGCACCCAACCGCCAAACATTTCCGTATTCCAGCAACTCACCAAAAATAGTGCGTCCATTCTTTTGCGGCCTGCTAAATATTACCCGGGCCACCAAAGGCTCCGTTGCTTTGTCCTGTATTTTTAATACGGGGTACCCGGATGGATAGTAACTCATATCCAGAGGTGATTTATCTACAGGTGGTAATTTTGTTTGAGCATACACTCCCATGCAGCTCATTAAAACCATTACAACTCCAAATGAAAATTTCTTCATGAATTTTTTAATTATAAGTGGCAAATATAACCGATTCAGGTATTATTAAGTTCGCATAAACGATGCAAGGCAAATTTTTTAAGTTCAGGGAAAAATAATCGATAACATTCGCCCAGTTCATCATAGTGACGCTCAAAAAGCTGGTATGCAATCGCCGATTCTGACAGGTATGCCGCACGCCTTACCAATCCCCCAAAGCTTTTTTCAATCCCTTCTTTATAACTGTAATGAAACAACCAGTTGTGCTGCTGCATATATGGAAATATCTGGAGGAACTTAACCGGCAGTCCTTCACTATTGTTCTGAAGGCTGCGATAAGTAGATTGGCAAAACGATTGCAGTGCAATTTCGTTGGGGAATTCATTTATATCGGTTGCTAAAAAATGATCGTACACCACATCAACAAATGCACCCGCATATAACCGGTAATCCTTTCTGAAATACGTTTTGGCTTCATGGGTAACCGGGTGAAAATCTGTAAACTCATCTATTGCCCTGTGCAGTGCAATTCCCTTTTGAATGCCAATATTGAAATCGAATTTTTTTTTGCCCTTCACAAAGTCACTGATCATATTGCCCGTTAATATTTCTGCCCGGTTAAAGGAAAGATATGCATGGGCTAAATAATTCATAATCTAAAAGCGGCTATTAATTTATTATTGATTGCGTAAAAAGTAATCATTTCGGATTGCCAGGATAAAGGTAGGACTATTAAAATGGTGTAAGGTTGTTGTGACACAAAACCGTTTTTACTATTTAACAATATGAATACAAATTTTGTGTTTTTTTTATGAAAACCTGTAAAGCCTTATCTGTATTGAGTTTCAGACGATACTGTTGAGTCGGTTGAAATATGAGTTTACCGTTTGTGTGATGCACCGAAAATGAACAGTGGTTTGATCAATTACTACTCGCATAAAAATATAGCGCATATATCTTTGATTTATTAAAGGCCGCCAGTCATGAGGTGGTTATCAATAAACTAAAAAAAAGTATAGTTATGAAAAAATTAGTAACCATTGTAGCCGCAGCAGTAATGATGTTTTCGGCTTTTGCTTTCGCTACCGACAGCGACAAAGTTAATGCCCGTGTAAAAGCGGCATTTTTAAGTGATTTTTCCGCTGCTTCGGACGTAAGCTGGGAAAAAACAAGCGACTTTTATTTTGCCACATTTAAGGTCAATCATGTGGAAGTAAATGCGGCTTACAATGAGGCCGGGGAGCTGGTAGGCACCTCAAGGCAATTAGAATCAAATCAGTTGCCGATGAGTATTACATTGGCTTTGTCTAAAAAGTACGAAGGGTATACGGTTTCCGAAAAGGCATTGGAATTAACTTTTGAAGGAGATACCCGTTATTATGTAACCATATCAAACGACCGCCTGGCGTTAAAATTAAAATGCTCGGCAAGTGGTAATATAGATGTAGAACGTAAGATCAAGAAAAAATAAACATAAATCAATCACTGCAATTTTAATAGCCCGTTGTTTAAACGGGCTATTTTTTTGTTACCGCCCGATACCGGGCAACCTGCAGGTTTTCATTACCGGATTCATTGACCGACTGCACCGCAAAAAGGTAGTTATCTTTTGAATAAGGCAACCGGATGGCAGTTTCCATTGCGAAGATTTTTTTCTGCCACACTGCATTGGTTGTTTCTCTCATTAAGAGATAGTACCCCTTTGGTTTACCATATTTTGGGGCCTTCCAGTTCAGGTAAGTAGAGTTGGTGAGGTTTTTCACATCTAACTTCACTAAATCGGGCATTGACGGAGCTTTGGCAAGACTCGCCAGGTTAGCCAGGTTAGCAAGGTTCATACCCGTGTTTTTCCCCAGGTATTCAAAATCAATAAATTCGGTAAATCACCATATTGGATTTTATTTTCGACTCTTACATTTTGGTGCTGCCGGGTATAGTTTTCATTCATTTCTGTAAAGCGAACTGCCGCAAACCCATGCTGCACATAAGGAGTATGATCTCCGACTCTTAAAAATCGATCATTCCGGTATATCATTACCACCAGCAGATTGTCAACATAAAGTTCGCCGATCTCTTTTAATTATCGGGCCAATTGTCTTGATTTACCATCATTTTCCAAACCAAGGTTTCTTATTGTCACAGCATTTTTTCTATTTCAAATGCGGGTGGTCCTTCACTGAATACACGAATTTTGGTGTTATCAATAATATTGGTTTCGTTACTGGTATTACTTTCCATAATATCATTGTTCAATACGGCTTCAATATTCCAGTTGGCTTTTTTAGCTTTTTCACTCATAAAAGTTGCGCCCAATAATCCCTGCTCCTCACCGCTTACCGCTACAAAAATAATGGTGGCCGGATTGCTTCGCTTACTCATTACCCTGGCGCATTACATTACTACGGCTACTCCGCTGCCATCATCATTTGCACCCGGCGCATCACTTGTTCTGTCCATTACACTGGTACGCATATTATCCAGGTGTCCGCTGATAATAAAAAATTCGGTTATCAGCAGGGTCGGTTCCTTTAAGGGTTGCCATTACGTTGCCCAGTATAAGTAACGAATCCACCCTTTTACCATCCGGTTGTAAAGTGGTTGAATCAATCAAGGCCGATAATCTTCCCGAAGACTGTTTGGCCATTTCAATAAACCTGCTTAATACCCAATTGCGGGCTGCACCAATATCCCTTTTGGGATTTGTTTGAGTACTTAAAGTATTGCGGGTGCCGAATGCAACCAGGTTTTTAATATAGGATTGTAAAGAGTCAGGGGATACTTCTTTTACCATGCTTTCTATTGCAGGATCTCGTTGAATGATGGTTTGGGAAAACAATTTCGGTTCAGCAAATAAAAGGCAGGCAAATAATAATTGCTTCATAAGATGAATTTGAATTTTAATAAACTATTTACAAAGAAGTAAGAAACTTGTTGAAAGTTTTGGAACTGGTTTCAAATAAAAATAAATGTATGGGTTATTGAAATTTAATAAAAGACTCCTTCGGTACATTATGGTGGTCCTTTATTTGCCCGGGCGGTTTAGACGAGTTACAATTCCTGCTTATAGGTGCGTAAAAAAAATTACTTTTGCACCCTTCGCTGGCCCTGGTTGTATATTAAATCCATCTAAGGCTATGAACATGATTTTTAGAAATTCAAATTAAATTATATGAGCAAAGGACCAGTTTCCAATTTTATAGAGCATCACTACCGCCATTTTAATGCAGCGGCTTTGATGGATGCTGCCAAAGGTTATGTTACCCACCTGGAGGAAGGTGGTAAAATGATGATTACCCTTGCAGGTGCAATGAGTACTGCAGAGTTGGGCCTTAGCCTTGCAGAGATGATCAGGCAGGATAAAGTTTCCATTATTAGTTGTACAGGTGCTAATTTGGAAGAAGACATTATGAACCTGGTGGCACATAGTCATTATAAAAGAGTGCCTAACTATCGTGATTTAAGTCCACAGGAAGAATGGGATTTGCTGGAGAATCATTACAACCGGGTTACCGATACCTGTATTCCAGAGGAGGAGGCGTTTAGAAGATTGCAACAGCATATACATAAAATATGGAAGGATGCAGATGATCAGGGCGAACGCTATTTTCCACACGAGTATATGTACAAAATGTTGCTGAGCGGTGTGCTGGAGCAATATTATGAAATTGATCCAAAAAATAGCTGGATGCTGGCCGCCGCACAAAGAAATATTCCGATTGTTGTGCCTGGCTGGGAGGATAGTACCATGGGGAATATTTTTGCCTCTTATATTATTAAAAATGAACTAAAGGCCGGCACCATGAAAAGTGGTATTGAATACATGGTTTGGCTGGCTGACTGGTACCGGAATAATTCAGCAGGCAAGGGGGTAGGTTTTTTCCAGATCGGTGGTGGTATTGCGGGTGATTTTCCGATATGCGTAGTTCCCATGATGTACCAGGATCTCGAATGGCATGATGTGCCTTTCTGGAGTTATTTTTGCCAGGTAAGTGATAGCACCACTTCCTACGGATCTTATTCCGGTGCCGTACCTAACGAGAAAATAACCTGGGGTAAACTGGATATAAAAACCCCCAAATTTATTGTAGAAAGTGATGCAACAATCGTATGCCCGCTGATATTTGCATGGATACTGGGATGGTAAGCGTTGTATTGACAGAATACATCATGCGAAGCTATTTAATATAGCTGTTAAAGTATTTTTTTGGCAGCAGTAACAAACAAGAAAGCTGAAAATAATTTAATTTATGAATTCATACCTGGAAGAAACTTACTTGGAAGCTGAAGCAGATATCAAGGATGGGAATTTTGTGGAAGCTTTCAGAAAATATGAGTCTATTCTGTTAGAAGAGCCATCCAACGGGCCAACTTTAAATTCATTGGGATGGCTTAGCAAAACTCAAATTGAAGACTTTACAAAAGCGGAGGCGTATTATAAGGCTTCCATAGCTTCGGATTCAAAATATCCGCATAGTTACCTCAACTATGCAACACTATTAACGGATATGGAACGATTCGAGGAACTGGAAGAGCATCTTCAAATTTGTTTTCGCATTCCTACCATCGAAAAATCGTGGGTATTTATGAAGTTGGGTTTAATGGAAGAACTGAAGCTAAATTTTAAAGGAGCCATTAACAATTTTGAAAAAGCAATACTGGTTGCCATAAGTGATGAAAAGATAAAAGACTATGAAGCAAATATCGCCCGTTGTAAAAGTAAAATTGAATTGTCTAAAAATCATCTAAAGTGGATCAATCAACTAAAGAAATAATGAGAAGTTCATAAAAAAAGGGCCATTGTAAAAAGGCCCTTTTTAATTTTATCTTGTTCCCATTTCCAAAGGGATATCCCGCTTCAGCATCCAGTCCCGATTCGCAATCTCCCATGCGGTATGAAAAATCATACGCACTCTTTTCTCGTACAAATCCCAGTATATTTTATCAACCGTATCAGTTGGTTTATGGTAATCGGCTTTTAACATACCATCATAAAAAAATAGAATAGGCACTCCTTTACGGGCAAAATTATAATGGTCACTTCTAAAGTAGATCCTGTTCTGATCTTTTGGGTCATCATATTTGTAATCAAATACCATGTTGGTATATTTTTTATTCACTCCTTCATTAATTCCGGGCAGTTCGCTGCTCAATTTATCATGACCAATCACGTACACATAATTCAATGTATCCCCAGTTTTTCTTTCCGTATCGATTCTTCCAACCATATCCGTATTCAAATCAACCGATGTTTTATCAAGGGGGAAAACCGGGTGGTCACTATAGTACTCGCTGCCCCATAAGCCTTTTTCTTCTCCACTAACTGTCATAAATACCACGGTTCTTCTTGGGCCTGCGCCGGCTGCTTTGGCCTGTGCAAAAGCATCTGCCATTTCAATTACCGCACAGGTGCCGCTGCCATCATCATCGGCTCCATAATATATTTTGCCATCCCGTTTACCCAGGTGATCGTAATGACCGGTTAGAAATACAAATTCATCTTTTTTATCGGTGCCTTCAATAACGCCAATAACGTTACTCGCATTAATAACATTGCGATATTTATTATAGCTGAAAGAAGTTTTCACTTTCTTGTAAAACGACCATTCCTTATTAATGGGCTGGCTTACTTTAGCCATTTTTAAGAGTGTATCAAAATTATTGGGGATAATATTCGAAGCATAGGCATGAGAAAGATATGCATGATTAATCATTTTGCCACCTGCAATATTGCGTGGGTAATAAACATTGGTTTTCTTGTTGGATTCAATCGTTCTTTGTGAAAACGTACCCATATTAGGGTTAATAATGAAAGCACCAATGGCTCCCCTGGCGGCGGCAATTGCAAGTTTTTTACTTGTTCCGGGGAAAGTCCATTCGCTACCACGACTGGTACCGGTAATTAAATATTTTCCATCTTTTTTTGGCTCACCTAAAAAGAACACTACAATTTTTCCTTTTACATTCATCCCCTTATAATCGGAATAACTGGTATCATCAATACCATATCCAACAAAAACAATTTTCTTTCCCTTTAATATTCCGGTTTCTGTAAGGTTTGCCTGGCTATAAAAGTCCTTGCCATATTCGGCTGCCTTGCCATCAACAATTAATTCGCTGCTGATAAGGCTATCCTGGTACAAGGGATAAAGTTGCTGGTAGCTGTTTAAGGTTTCAGGGGCTTTCAGGCCTATCGATTTAAATTGCGATTCAATATATGCTGCGGCCTTTCGTTGTCCTTCGGTTCCGGTTTCCCTTCCTTCCATATCATCGCCGGCAATAATGGTTAAATGTTTTTTTAAATCAATGGTAGTGATGGTAGCTGCAAATTTTGCAGCGTGATCTGCCTGGGCAAAAGTAGTGAGTTGCGTACATAGCAATACGATTGCCAGCGAAAAAGTTTTTTTCATTAATGTAAAAAGTAAGCTGTGGTTAATGGGGAATGTTGGTCAAAGATGAATGATCAATAGTAAAAAGTGAGTGTGTAGATTTAGATGATTGATAGTCTGCTGTAAATTAATCATTACCGTTCTCCACCATTAACAGGCAATTTTATCTACCCTATGTTGGTGGCGACCTCCCTCAAAAGCGGTATTCATAAAAATATCCAGCATTTTTTCCGCATCGCCATCCCGAACAAAACGTGCCGGTATACAGATAACGTTGGCATCATTGTGTTTTCGGGAAAGTTCTGCCAATTCTTCGCCCCAGCAAATTGCAGCTCTTATACCCTGGTGCTTATTAGCACTGATGGCCACTCCATTGGCGCTGCCACATAATAAGATACCAAATGCGGCTTCCCCTTTTTCTACTGCTTCAGCAACCGGGTGGGCAAAGTCGGGGTAATCAACTGAATCTTTTGTATAGGTTCCAAAATCTTTAAAAATTAATCCTTCTCCTTCCAATAAAGAAATCAGGTCTTCCTTGCAATCAAATCCGGCATGATCGCAGCCAATAGCAATAGGCAATTTGAGGTTAAAGGGAGTCATTTTAATTTATAATTATATAATGGATAATTAATAATTGGCTTGATAAAATTAAATCTTAATTATGTTATGTTGAATAAAAAAATTATCCATTATCATTTATCCATTATCAATTCGTTTAACTCCATTCTTTTTCTTCTTCTTTCAGCCGTTGTTTTTCCACACGGGTTGCCAGTAAGATACTTATCCAATATAGTAAAACTAGTGGTATGGCTACTAAAAACTGGCTTGTCCAGTCTGGGGAAGGCGTAATAATGGCCGCTACTACCAGGATGATCACAAAAGCGAATTTGAAGTATTGCCTTAAAAAACTTCCGGTAATGAGACCGATTTTAGCAAGCACATACGATAAAACCGGTAATTCAAAAGCGATGCCACAGCCCAGCATTAAATTGGTAAGGCTATCAATATAATCATCCACTGCAGGCCGGTATTGAATCATGCCTGTTTTGCCCAATGTAAAACTTGCTAAAAAGTTAAAGGTAAACGGAGCAAGTAAATAATAGCCAAAAGCTGCGCCGGTAAAGAAACATATAGAAACCCAAAAAATGCTTCCCCTGCCATATTTTTTTTCCTTGGCGGATAAAGCGGGCTTGATAAAAAGCCATAGTTCCCAAAATATATATGGGAAAGCCGCTATAATTCCTCCAATCATAGCGATGGTGATGGCCGAGGTAAAAGTGCCATTCACAGTAGTAACCTGGAAATCAATTTTAACCGGTGGCATGCAAAACCCATCACCCAAATGTAACCAATGACCGAACCGGCAAAGTGCACCATAAGTAACAAACTTTTCATTGGCCGGGGCTAAAATGACATTGTCGTAAATCCAATCTATATAAACAAAAATAGAGATGGCTGCCACCAGCCATGCAATAATGGATCTCACCAAATGCCAACGTAGTTCTTCAATGTGGTCAAAGAAGGTCATTTCCGGCTCTTCTTCCATTTTGTTTTTACCACCTAATCGCTTGAAGAATGATTTTCTTTCGGATGCTGTTGTAGCCAAATCAATAAATTAAGATAATTATTACAAAAAAAGTTTTATACCTGTCTAAAAACCGCTCAAAAGTAAAACTCTTTTATGATTAACCAGCATTCATTATACCTCTATCCGGGATTGTGGGTATTCGTAATGGTATCAATAAAAACCCCTTGGGATAAATGGTATTTAATTTATCCGCATTTTTTATGAGGTCGGGTAAGTAGGCTTTATTCCACGGGGTATAAAAAAGCAGATCGTAATCAGGGAGGGCTTATTTTTAACACCCAGCAGTTTTTTAATAGAATCTTTCTGTTGCTTTTTTATCAGAAAAATGTTTAAAGCCCTTGTATTTTTTGTTTTCAACGGAGCTCATGGTAAATTTATTGGCTGGATCTGAAATGACCCGGTAGGTTGAAGCCTTTTCATTCATATTGAGCAATGATGGGTTGGTAGCATTTATAACAGCTAACATGGCAACTATTACAAAAAAAGCAATCGATATCAATATTACCCTGGTAGTCCATTTTACCCTTGTCCAGCGTTTTGGGGTTGCAGACTGAAATATTTGTACGGTATTACTCATAATAGTACAAAGCTATCTTTATTACAACTGTTCAAATGGAACCAACATGTTAATGGGAAGTAAAGGAGCATGGTATAAAAGAAAGGCCCCTGTAGAAACAGGGGCCGTTTACCAAAACTAACTGCTTATGAGAAAAATTTGAATTTTTTATTTTGATTGTTCTATAATATTATATACAAATGGGGTGCCAACAGTTTTTACCAACCTGTTAATGTATCCTTAATGCCAATAATAAATAAAGAACGAAAAAAGATATTTGCATTTGAACGCTTTCACACTAACTCTCTCTACAATCTCCTTGCTTAAATAGAATGTAAAGTTAAACCATTCGATTAAAGAAATTCGTAAAAAATCTGAAATTTTTGTCTCTTTAACAATTATTTAAAATTCCTATTTTAAAAAGCCCTGAATCATATCCATTAATCCTCCCCCACCAGCCTGCGCCTGCTGTTGCTGGTGTTTTGCGCCGCCCGTTATTTTGCTCAGTATATCGTCCATACCAACTTTTCCATCTCCGTTTGCATCTAGGCCACCATTTGTAAAATTGCTTAAAACGCCCTGTAGGTCAAAACCTCCGGAACCTGTTTGCTGTGAATTGCCTCCACCTGTTAAGGATCCAATGATACTATTGATATCAAAACTGCTGTTGTTTGGATCGTTTGTTCTGTTTACCAGGTTGCCTAATACATTTGGAATTAAATCTTTTGCAATTCCATCTGCCTTGTCGCCGGAAATACCATGATTGGTAGTGAGCTTATTTTTAAAACTGTTGACAATATTACTCACAATGGGATTATTCAATAAACTGCCGACCCCACTTGATTGATTGTTATGTTGCCCGCCAAATAGGGATAAAACTTCCTGAAGGCCACCTCCTGCCAAAACTCCTTGTAAACCATCTGCCACAGAATGAGTGGCATCCGCCAATACTGCATTGTTTTGGTCATTTGGTATTACGGGGTTGTTGATTACAGATTCCGTACCCTGTTCTTTAATAAGTTTGAAGAGATTTTCCAGCATGCGATCTTTTTGAATAATAAATATAATGCCTTCTATTTAAAAATCAAAGTCCAATTAATTTTGTGTAGCCATTTTTTCTGCATTTTCTGCAAACTGCAGGGCATCAATAAATTCCTGTACCTCTCCGTTCAATACATTATCAAGGTTGTACACGGTAAGTCCGATCCGATGATCTGTAACACGGCCCTGTGGAAAATTGTAGGTTCTTATTTTTGCGCTCCTGTCACCGGTACTTACCAGGCTTTTCCGCTTATGGGCTATAGCTTCCTCCGCCTTTCGCACTTCTTCGTCATACAACCTGGTTCTTAACATGTCCATCGCTTTTTCTTTATTGCCCAACTGGCTTCTTTCTGTCTGGCACATTACCACCAGCCCTGTAGGCTTATGGGTTAAAAAAACTTTGGTTTCCACTTTATTTACGTTTTGTCCGCCGGCTCCACCGCTTCGGGCCGTTTCCATTTTTACATCGCTTTCCTTTAATTCAAAATCCACTTCTTCTGCTTCCGGCATAACTGCCACAGTAGCAGCGCTGGTATGTACCCGCCCGCTGGCTTCTGTATCCGGTACCCTTTGTACCCGATGTACACCACTTTCAAATTTAAGCGTGCCATATACATCGTCCCCTACTACTTCTACCTGTACCTCTTTATATCCACCTGCAGTACCTTCACTTTCGCTAAGCAATGCTGTTTTCCAGCCTTTTCTTTCGCAATATTTTAAATACATTCTTAACAGGTCACCGGCAAACAGCGAAGCTTCATCACCGCCGGTTCCCGCCCTTATTTCTAAAATAGCATTCTTTTCATCGTATGGATCTTTGGGTATCAGCATATTTCGAAGGGCTTTTTCCAACGCCTCCTTTTTTTCATCTAATACTGGCAGTTCTTGTTTGGCCAGGTCCCTCATTTCTGCATCATCGCCGTTTAACACTTCCCTGTTAAATTCAATATCATCCATCAACGTAACGTACGCATCTCTTGCCTGTACAATTTTTTCCAAACTGCGGTATTCCTTACTAATAGAAGTAAATTTTTTATTGTCACTAACAATCTCGGGATTCGTAAGTGAAACGCCCAAATTTTCAAATCTACCTTTAATAGCATCTAATTTATCTAACATACTTTAATTTTATACCCGGTCCCTGCCAGCCGGCGGGGTAAGGAGATTACGTTTTGGATAAATCCTTTGAAGTTTTTTATTTACAAAGTATTTAAACAGGCGGCAAATTTACAATATATCAATCAATCATTTTGTACAGAAAATTTACCGCAGACCATATTTTTAACGGATATGACCTATTACCTGGGCAAACGGTACTAATAACCGATGCTACCGGCGTAATAATAAATATGGTTGATCAAAAAGATTCAGGTGATGGAGTAGAAGTATTCGAGGGCCTTATTACCCCGGGCTTTGTGAATGCCCATTGCCATTTGGAATTGACTTACTTAAGGGGTGTTATACCGGAAAATACAGGGCTGGTGGAGTTTGTACAGCAGGTAATGGGTAAAAGGGGCGTATCCCAAGAATTAAATTTGGATGCAATGAGGGAAGCGGAAGTTGAAATGTATGAATGCGGCATAGTGGCCGTGGGGGATATTTGTAACACCACGGATTCAATCTCTGTAAAACAGCAAAGTAATTTGATATGGCATAATTTTATAGAAGTTAGCGGCTTTATAGATGCGGTGGCTGAAAAGCGGTTAATGGATATGAAATTGGTGTACGATCAGTTTAAGCCTTTTAACCATAAAACTACCTTTTCACCACATGCACCATACAGTGTTTCAAAAAAATTGTTTCAATTGATAAACAATGAAACGGCCAATGAAATTATTACCATACATAACCAGGAGTGTAAAGCAGAAGATGATTTATACAAACATAAAATGGGTGGGTT
>JBBQTL010000011.1:0-54627 GCA_038213285.1 Chitinophagales bacterium | reverse complement strand
GGGATATCCCTTCAGTATGGTGCCAGACCTATGGAGCCGTATTGGCGCCGATGGCTCGGCCACCACAGCAAAGGAAGCCATTCAACTGGCCAATAGCCTGGTGGCTCCGGTAAATAAAGTTTAATCGAATGAAAAAGCACACACCTGTTAACGCTTTATACCTGGTTTGCGATCTGGCGGGCAATATCCTGCGCAAATTGCGGGATGACATATCATTGGTTCCTCATTCTGGCTCGCCAGCTTCTTTTTTTGAATTATTTCCTGAGTCCGACAGGCAACATGCGCTGGGATTTTGGGAACAATTGTTACTGGAATTGACTGTTCTCGATTGCGAACTGCAAATGAAAACAAATGGCTTATCAACTGTTTTTAAATTTTCTGGTTTTGTACACGATGGAACCATTTTAATTACGGGCACCAATTATAGTGAAACCAATGAAGCTATGTATGATGAGATTATGCAAATGAACTACGAACAGCAAAATCAATTGCGGCATTCGATCAAATCTTTTGGTACGCTTAAAAAAATAGTTGAGAATAACGAAGTAGATATGCTAAATGAATTAACCCAGCTAAATAATGAGTTGGTGAATACGCAACGCATGTTATCGAAAAAAAATGCCGAAATCAATACATTGAATATACAACTCCATAGCATTAATACCGACCTTGAGCAATTTACTTATGTTGCCTCACACGATCTGCAGGAACCCCTGCGGATGATCACGGGTTTCATGGAATTGTTACAATTAAAATATGGGGAGCAATTAGATAAAAAGGCCAATACCTATATCAGCTTCGCTTTAGACGGGGGAAAGCGAATGCATAAATTGATCGTGGATTTACTCGAACTTTCCAGGGTCGGCCGTAAAGATTCTGCAAAGGAGCCCAATAACCTGAATGATATTTTAGCGGAAGTGCAAAAGAATTTGTCATTGCTGATTCGTGAATCCAATACCCAACTAACAGTGAAAAAAGCCTTGCCTGTTTTGCCCGTATTTCAACACGATATTAACCGGCTTTTCCAAAATTTAATAAGTAATGCTATAAAGTTTAGAAAGAAAGAAGTTAGTCTGTTAGTAGAAATAGATGTAAAGGAAAAGGATGATAGTTGGCTCTTTAGCTTTGCTGACAACGGTATTGGCATTGAAGCCGGTCAGTTTGAGAAGATATTTGAAGTATTCACACGTTTGAATACGAGGGAAGCCTATGAGGGTACGGGTATCGGGCTGGCTGTTTGTAAAAAAGTAGTTGAATACCACGGAGGAAAAATTTGGGTAAGCTCCCAGGAAGGAAAAGGAAGTACTTTTTATTTTACTTTAATGAAATAAAGAATGGTGGCTACTGGTAACCACTTGATTTTGTACTTTCTTCGGGCTGTATTTTATTCCTTTTCATGTTTGAAAGAAAAATAATGCACTAAGTAAACGACATTTTTTGACCATGTTCCAATTAACTCAATAAGCTAAAAATCGTACCTATGAAACAGATACATATTTTATTGGTTGAAGACAATGAAGGCGATATCTTTCTAACATTCGAAGCGTTGGAGGAGGCGAAAATTGCAAATAAAATAACTGTAGCCAGGGATGGACTGGAAGCGATTGCTTTTCTTGAAAATAAAGCCCCTTTTGAAAATGCCGCGTTACCTGACCTGATATTGCTGGATGTAAACCTGCCTAAAAAAAATGGTCATGAAGTGTTGCAACACATCAAAACAAATGAAAAGCTGAAACGCATTCCCGTGATTATGCTAACCACTTCATCTTCCGACGACGACGTTTTCAGGTCGTATGGAAACCATGCCAACTGTTTTATCACAAAGCCTGTTGAAGTGCAAGCATTTTTTAAGGTAATTGCTGGTATTGAAGACTTCTGGATTACCATCGTTAAACTTCCCGGCAAAAATTATAACTCGTGAAAAAGGAATGAACGTATTGGATTTAAAACCCTTCGAAGATCGTGTAATGGTAGAGGAAATGGTGAACTGCCAAAGGGCCGGACAACGTGGATTGTATAAAATAAGTACCGCATTATAAAAAGTTGGGCGAATTGAAGCGGTAGATTACGCTTAAATTTGAGCCCCTAAAAGAGAAAGCCGACAATGCATGGAGTACTTCACTTTTGTTCAGAAATGAATTTTGAATGAAGCCAGATTCGTTGTCATAGAAACCGAAGATGATTTACAATAGTTATTTTAAAGATAACTTTGGATCAGGTTAATTGGCACCTGTTAAACAAATAAAATTTAAACACAAAAATTGCATAGACTATGAAATATATCCTGATAATCTGCACTTTCCTTGCGCTCAATGGAGTTGCCAATGCACAGGCACTAAAATCCCCCAATGGAAAACTTGAATTGATTTTCAGCTTGCAGACTGATGGCACTCCCGGCTATAGCCTGCTTTACAAAAGCCAGGCTGTAATTAAACCGAGTAAACTTGGGCTTGAACTAAAAAATGATAAAAAATCTTTACTGAATGATTTTACAGTTGGTGACATTAAAACTACCGTTTTTGATGAAAACTGGAAACCTGTTTGGGGTGAAGTAAAAACAATACGCAATCACTACAATGAAATGGCGGTAACACTCAATCAAAAAGAAACCAACCGCCAATTAATTATCCGTTTTCGTTTGTTTGATGATGGGCTTGGATTCCGATACGAATTTCCTACACAAAAAAACCTGATATACTTTGTTATAAAAGAAGAAAGAACACAGTTTGCAATGGCAGGCGACCATACGGCCTTTTGGATACCGGGCGATTATGATACGCAGGAATATGATTATACAAAATCCCGCTTATCCGAAATCCGTGGATTGACGACCAAATCAAGAACCGAAAATCTTTCCCAAACATCTTTCTCACCCACAGGTGTGCAAACCTCGCTGATGATGAAGACTGATGACGGCCTGTATATAAATTTGCATGAAGCGGCGCTCATTAATTACGCCTGCATGCATTTAAACCTGGATGATAAAAATATGATTTTTGAATCCTGGTTAACACCCGATGCAACAGGCGATAAGGGGTATATCCAATCGCCTTCCGTGTCACCATGGCGCACGGTGATCGTTAGTGATGATGCCCGGGATATATTGGCTTCCAAAATGACTTACAATCTAAATGAACCGTGTAAAATACCCGAAACGTCCTGGATTAAGCCAGTGAAATATATAGGGGTTTGGTGGGAGATGATCACCGGTAAAAGTTCATGGTCATATACCAATGACTTGCCGGCAGTTCAGTTGGGAGTAACCGATTTTTCAACAGTAAAGCCAAATGGTACCCATGGGGCTACAACAGCCAACGTAAAAAAATACATCGACTTTGCAGCGAAAAATGGTTTTGATGCGGTATTGGTAGAAGGATGGAATGTAGGCTGGGAAGATTGGTTCGGACATTCAAAAGATTATGTCTTCGATTTTGTAACGCCTTATCCCGATTTTCATGTAAGGGAGTTGAGAAACTATGCAAAATCCAAAGGAATTAAAATGATGATGCATCATGAAAGCTCCGGCTCTGTGCGCAATTATGAACGTCATTTGGATACCGCGTATAAATTTATGAAAGCAAATGGGTACGATGCAGTGAAGAGCGGCTATGTTGGCCCCATACTCCCAAGGGGCGAAAATCATTACAGCCAATGGATCATTAACCATTACCAGTATGCTATTGAAAAAGCGGCCACATATAAGATAATGGTAAATGCTCATGAGGCAGTGAGGCCAACAGGGATTGCCCGTACCTATCCAAACCTGATTGGTAATGAAGCGGCAAGGGGAACAGAATACCAGGCTTTTGGTGGATCAAAAGCCAATCATGTAACGGTGCTGCCTTTTACCCGGTTAGTCGGTGGCCCAATGGATTATACACCCGGCATTTTTGAAATGGACATCAGTAAGATCAATCCAGCCAATAACAGTCATGTAAACAGCACTATTGCCAACCAGCTCGCCTTGTATGTAACGATGTACAGCCCGCTTCAAATGGCTGCCGATCTTCCCGAAAATTACAACAGGTACTTGGATGCATTCCGGTTTATCAAAGATGTTGCAGTAGATTGGGATCAGAGTAAATACCTGGAGGCGGAACCTGGTGAATATATAACTGTTGCACGCAAAGCAAAAGGAACAAACAATTGGTTTTTAGGTAATGTAAACGGAGAACAGTCAAGAACATCTGCCATCACATTGGATTTTTTAGAACCTGGTAAAAAGTATTTTGCCACCATTTATGCGGATGCAAAAGATGCGCATTATAAAACCAATCCCCAGGCTTATACTGTCCGTAAATTAATTGTAAACAGCCAGTCGAAACTATTACAATTTTCTGCCCCTGGCGGTGGTTATGCAATCAGCATTATGGCTGCTGGTAAAAAGTAATACGCCTGTTTCACTACTTCAATAAACATGGCTAAATAGGAATGATGACACCATCCATTACAAAGAATAAATGTGCAATTCGCTTTTTGAAAATAAATAATTATCAAAAAGAAATGAACCTCTTTCCGCATTAATTAAGGAGTAAAAGCGTAACAGTCTTTTTAGTCCGGCCAAAATAAAATTAGATAGTGGAGCTATTGTTTCAATATGAAATTGTAACCCAACTACCAACTATTTAAATGACTGTTCCCATTGCTATCAAAGGCATAGACAAACCAGTGCAACACTTGAAAGCGTTCCAGGAAATTTAGGTAAAAATAGTTTCAATGGCCAAAATGTATTAGGTTTATTGGTATGTTTAAATCAATTAAGCATTTAGAATTGACCTTTAATAATTATCCATTTAACATAACCTATATTGTATGGGTCATTCTTAAACAACGTAAAAATTTTAATAACAAATTTCACATCAGGCCAAAAATTTTTTAGCCCTGAAAGGGCGCCATATCATAGCATAGGTCGAAGCCTTATGTTAATGTGAATGAATGTGAATATTTTGAATTATTGTAAATGATTATGAATAATTATGAATAATTATGAATGATTTTGAATATTTGTGCACGATGAGAATCATCGGCAATCAACAGGCGATTGCAATGTAATGGTACTGTAAAGCCGGTATAAAAAATGAATCTAAATGGAAAAAGCGTAACCGTTTAAAAACCCACGATGTAACCATTAAATAAAATAAATTCTAAATTATCACAACTAAAAAGCACTCATGAATAAATTATTTCTATCTCTTTTTATCTTAATCACCAGCCACACACACGCACAGAAAATACCTGTTGATCTGCTGGTGTACAATGCCAACATTTATACTGTTGATGAAAAGTTTACGGTGCAGGAGGCAATGGCCATTAAAGATGGGAAAATCGTTGCAACCGGAAAAAACACCCAAATAAAAAATCAATATTCTTCAGCAACGCAACTGGATGCTAAAGGCAAACCGATATATCCCGGCTTCATTGATGCACATGCACATTTCCTGGGTTATGGGCTTGGCTTGCAAACGGTAGATCTTACCGGAACAAAAAGTTGGCAAGAGATTCTTAACAGGTTAAAGGACTATTCGGTATTGCACCCGGATGGTTGGTTAACAGGCAGAGGCTGGGATCAGAATGACTGGATAGTAAAAGAATTTCCGAATAAAGAGCAACTCGATATACTTTTCCCGGACCGCCCCGTTTTTCTATCAAGGGTAGACGGACATGCTGCCATTGCCAATGAAAAGGCCATTACAGGAATTAAGCCCGGCTTAAAAATTCCGGGTGGTGAGGTGGAAACAAAGGACGGCAAATTAACGGGCGTATTGATTGACAATGCCATCGGATTGGTAAGCTCCAGAATCCCGGCGCCATCCGCATCTCAAAAGAAAGCGGCGCTGCTCAATGCACAGGTCAATTGTTTTGCGGTAGGCCTTACCACCATTGATGATTGTGGGGTGCAGTATGATGATGTAAAAATGATGGAAGCTCTGCAAAAAAGCGGGGAGCTTAAAATGCGTTTGTATGTAATGTTGAGTGACAACAGCAACAACTACGATGCAATCTTTAAAAGAGGAATGATAAAAACAGATCGGTTGAATGTGCGCTCTTTTAAAGTGTATGTAGACGGGGCACTGGGATCAAGGGGCGCCTGTTTACTGGAGCCCTATGCAGACCGGCCTGGGAGTCATGGCTTTTTAGTAAGCAAAAAGGAACACTTCGATGAAATTGCAGCCAAAATTTATAAACATGGTTTCCAGATGTGTACCCATGCAATAGGTGATTCCGGCAACCGGGTAATGCTGAATGTATATGCCAAATACCTGAAAGGAAAAAATGATCTTCGCTGGCGTATAGAACATGCACAGGTAGTAAATAAAAATGACTTTTCCTTGTTTGGGAAAAACAGTATCATTCCATCTATACAGCCAACACATGCCACTTCGGATATGTACTGGGCCGGTAATCGTTTGGGAAAAGACAGGGTAAAGGGAGCGTATGCCTATAAACAATTACTTGCACAAAATAGCTGGCTTCCGTTGGGTACCGATTTTCCGGTAGAAGACATCAGCCCTTTCAAAACATTCTACGCCGGGTGTATTCGCAAGGATGATAAAGGCTGGCCTGCCGCAGGCTATCAAATGGAGAATGCATTAACCAGGAAGGAAACACTGAAAGGGATGACAATCTGGGCCGCCAAAGCCAATTTTGAAGAGCAGGAAAAGGGGAGCCTTGAAAAAGGGAAGTTTGCAGATTTTATAATACTTGATAACGACCTGGTGAAAACAGATGCCGGAAAAATATTGCAAACGCAGGTGTTAAAAACTTTTGTAAACGGGGAATTGGTGTATGAGAAAAACTAATCGGTCAGGCGGGGAACTTCAGAACGGATGTCTTACAGTTCGGCCGTCCCAGTCTGACTGTAAGACAAAAGCTCCTGATGTATTTTTATCACCTGCGGTATCACCAGCTCCTGTTCATCATTGGTAATTACATAATCGCATAATCGCATTTTGATACTTTCGTCCAATTGTTTTTCCATCCTCGCTTTTACCTCCTCCCTTGTTACATGATCTCTTTTCATTACCCGTTGAAGGCGCACGGGCAGGGGAGCAGATACACCAATCACATAGTCAAGGTGCTCCTGTGCACCACTTTCAAAAATCAGGGCAGCTTCCTTAATCGCATAGGGCGTGTATTGTTGCATCATCCATTCATCCGAATCACGCAATGTGGCAGGATGTACAATTGAATTGAGCAAGGATAGTTTTTCTTCATCATTAAAAACCAGGTCGGCAAGGTATTTCCTGTTGAGCCGTCCATCGATATAAGTTTCTTTTCCAAATAAATGCTGCAGTTCCGTTTTAAGCAATTCGTCTTCATTCATCAGTCGTTTGGCTGCATCATCAGCATAGTACACGGGTATGCCAAGCACCTCAAAAACTTTTGCTACCGTGCTTTTACCGCTGCCGATACCGCCTGTGATGCCCACTTTTATTATCATGTCCAGTATTTAAGTGATTAACGAATGATAGGATTTTGAGCTTTTAGAATTGTCATTCTTTTTAATTGTGAACCTGAAAAGCGAGTGCAAAAAAATATAAAAATACAGTCATAAAAAAACCGGCGTTTTTAAACGACCGGTTATAAAATTAGTAATTAAAATATTGTAATTGTTAGTGTGATGAAAATCAGCATAAGTCTGCCTTACCCCCCTTCAGGGGCCGGGGGCGTCTCTTTATGCCTTTACCTCTGCCGGCTTATTCAGCGTGGCAGACATTTCCATACTAACCGTACTTTTTTCAATTTTCAGGTAACTACCCGGACTAACTTCCAGGCTCAGTGTACCATCTTCGTTTACTTTATTGATGGTGCCATGAATACCGGCAATGGTAACCACTTTATCGCCTTTTTTCAGATCGGTGATAAAGGTTTTCTGTTGCTTTGCTTTTTTAGCCTGGGGGCGAATCATAAATAGCCAGAATACTAATATCATTGCACCCATAAAAATTAAAGAAAAGCTGCTGCTGCCTCCCTGGGCACCCTGTCCCATGTTTAATAAAATTCCTTGAAATTGCATTGTGTTGTTTATTAATTATTAAAAAAAATGTGTTTTTATTTTGCTTCCGTTACGTCACCTGTCAATAGCAGTCCGGGAAAGGCAGGATTGGTATTGGCCATCACCGTTATGTTTTTTTCATTGTGGCCAACTTTTCCCTGGCTGTTAAAAACTACCTTTATAAACCCGGTTTCGCCTGGTAGTATGGGCCTTTCAGGTTTTTCGGGAACGGTACATCCGCAACTGGCAGAGGTGCTGGTAATTACTAAAGGTTTAGCCCCTACATTCTTAAAACGAAAATTAAAAGTTACTTTTTCTCCCTCTGCTACTTTACCAAAATTATATACGCTGTCAATTAACTGTACTGAAGTAGTATCCATCATTGCATCTGCCGTTTGCTTCACTACATCATCTACCACTTTATCATTTCTGCGAACATTGCATGCCGCAAATAAAGCCATTACCATTAAACCCAACATGTATTTTTTCACCTGGTGTATTTTTTATCAAAGTTATAGAATAAGCAGTTAGTTCTTTTAACCACCCACAGTATTTGAATAAATTGGATGTTCCTGTTTTTTGCTGAGACATTTATTTTGAACCTTGTTCTATGCTCATACCGGGCTGCACTACAAGGTGCTATTCTTGAAGCTTTTCTTATGAATTTTTCCTTCCGCTGTCAGTTCCTTGTGTATATTATCCAGGATGCCATTGATGAATTGTCCACTTTGCGGCGTGCTGTAATCTTTGGCCAGGTCTATATATTCATTAATGGTAACCTTGGTGAGGATTGTTTCAAAAAAAAGGAACTCACTGATACCCATCTGGATAATGATCAGGTCAAGCGCCGCAATGCGCTCTGCATCCCAGTTTTTCAATTTGGGTTTTAGCAGTTCCATACTCACTTCCTTTTTGTCGATGGTGGTTTCCAAAAGACTCTTTGCAAAATCCCATTTTTCCTTACTCACCATTTCATTATAGTCAAAGCTGTTGGGCTTTTGCAAAAAATTCTGGATCAATACATTCATCATTTCCGCATCATCATCCCAATTAATAAAATGCTCCTCCACATGACTAATGAAATTATCGTTGGGCAACATCAGGTCGGTAAATATAAATTGCAGGATATCTTTTTCATTTTTTTTATCCCTGCCCTGTACCCCGATGTAGTCCTTGTATTCCTCCGATTCAATCAGTGCCAGGTAGGTTTTTCTTAATAATTCCTCATCTGCCAGGTGGTGGGGTTTCAATTCTGCAACGGAAGTTTTGTAACCTGTGTCTTCCAGTATTTTCCAAAGCAATTCATTGCCCACAATTTTCGTATTGATGTTGAGGTCATTATGTGTGGGAAGATGCTTGGAAGCCTTTTTGAGTGCATCTTTTTCGGCATACCGTGCTACTTCACTGATAAAGTAAACAAGGTAAATAAATAACTGGCGGCTCTGGTCAATCTGTTTTTTTAATAAACTAACAGCCTGGCCAGGTTTTAACTCGCTGCCTACACTATCTAATGTATACAGGCTTTGCATTACTTTAACCCGGATATTTCTTCTACTGATCATTTGGGAAAGAACTTTTGAATCGCGAAGGTAAACATTTTAGCCGCCTTTCAAAATTCCGCAATAATTCAATTCAGCCATTCCGCAGTTAACAATTTCCAATGCTGTGTTTATCCGGCCAGTGCTATTCGAATTATCTTTTGCATAATAGTTACTGTCAGCATACCGATTTCCGGAACCGATAGCTACTGACAAAACAATGATGCAACATTGGGCATCGTCTGACTAATTTTCATTAATATCCTGATATGTCATTTTTTCAAGGACAAACCATGACAACAATTCTTTTAATACCGGTTTGGTATGAAATTGGCATACATTTGCTGCCAGGCAAATATGCCTGGGTTATACATTCCATTAATCAAAAATCAATACAATTATGGCTAAGAAGCTAAACATTACCCCCTTACACGACCGGGTGATTGTTCAACCGGCTGCTGCAGAAGAGAAAACTGCGGGCGGCATCATTATTCCGGATACTGCAAAAGAAAAACCACAACGTGGTACTGTACTTGCCGCAGGTCCTGGTAAAAAAGATGAACCCGTAACCGTGAAAACCGGTGATACCGTTTTATATGGTAAATACGCTGGTACAGAAATCACAATCGAAGGGTTGGAATACCTGATCATGAGGGAGAGCGATATTCTTGCAATTGTATAGTTTTTCAACTAATAGCATTTATTTTGGCTGCAAGGCATGCAAACAGTAAAAATGAATGGCAGTTAAGATTGCTTAAACCTACGCTTTTGAAATTTATTTCAACCGCTTCCCTGCTAACAGCTTTATGCTGGTAGCGTATACCTATTACATTAATAATAAACAAAAAACTCCAACACAATGGCAAAAATGATATATTTTGATATTGAGGCCCGCAACAAGATGAAGAAGGGCGTTGATACATTGGCAAATGCCGTAAAAGTAACACTTGGACCAAAAGGTCGTAACGTAGTTATTGAAAAGAAATTTGGTGCGCCACAGGTTACCAAAGATGGTGTAACGGTAGCCAAAGAAATTGAGCTGGATGATCCTATTGAAAATATGGGTGCTCAAATGGTTAAAGAAGTTGCTTCTAAAACTGCAGACATTGCAGGTGATGGTACAACTACTGCTACAGTTTTAGCTCAGTCAATTATTGCAGAAGGTTTAAAGAACGTTGCCGCCGGTGCAAATCCAATGGATTTGAAACGTGGTATCGATAAAGCAGTTACTGCCGTAGTTGCTCATTTACAAAGCCAGTCGTTGGCAGTAGGCAACAGCGGAAAGCAAATTGAGCAGGTAGCTTCTATTTCTGCCAACAACGATCCGGCTATCGGAAAATTAATTGCTGAGGCAATGGCAAAAGTTGGTAAGGAAGGTGTTATTACTGTTGAAGAAGCAAAAGGTACTGATACAACTGTTGAAGTGGTAGAAGGTATGCAGTTCGACAGGGGATATATCTCTCCGTACTTTGTTACCAACAGCGAAAAAATGCAGGCTGAACTGGATAATCCATTCATCCTGATCTACGACAAAAAGATTTCTGCAATGAAGGACATTCTTCATATCCTGGAGAAAGTTGCTCAAAGTGGCCGTCCCCTGGTAATCATTGCTGAAGACCTGGATGGTGAAGCATTGGCTACTTTGGTAGTAAATAAATTACGTGGCACTATTAAAGTGGCTGCTGTAAAAGCACCGGGCTTTGGTGACCGTAGAAAAGAAATGTTGCAGGATATCGCTATCCTTACAGCAGGTATCGTTATCAGCGAAGAGCAGGGCTACAAATTAGACAATGCTGACCTTACTTACCTGGGTTCTGCAAGTTCAATTGTAATTGATAAAGACAATACTACTATCGTAGGCGGTAAAGGTAAAAAATCTGATATCGTTGCAAGGGTGAATCAAATTAAAGCACAGGTAGAAGTAACTACTTCTGACTATGATAAAGAAAAATTACAGGAGCGTTTGGCTAAGTTAAGCGGCGGTGTTGCTGTATTGTACGTTGGTGCTGCTACAGAAGTAGAAATGAAAGAGAAGAAAGACCGTGTGGATGATGCGTTACATGCTACAAGGGCAGCAGTTGAAGAAGGTATTGTACCAGGTGGCGGTGTTGCTTATATTCGTGCTATCCAGAGTTTGGAAAAACTAAAGGGTGTAAACGAAGATGAAACAACCGGTATCCAGATTGTAAAACGTGCTATCGAAGAACCATTGCGCCAGATTGTGGTAAACAGTGGTATCGAAGGCAGCATCGTGGTACAGAAGATTAAAGAAGGTGAAGGTGATTTCGGTTTTAACGCTCGTACAGAAGTGTATGAAAAAATGTTTAAAGCTGGTGTTATCGATCCAACTAAAGTTACCCGCATTGCATTGGAAAATGCAGCGTCAATTGCAGGTATGTTGTTAACAACAGAATGTGTAATTGCCGACAGGCCTAAGGAAGAAGCAGCACATAACCATGGTGGTGCTCCGGACATGGGTGGAATGGGATACTAAAAGTTATCACGGATTTCCTATACAAAATTTACAAATTAAATACAGTCCCTTCTGCTTTTGCAGAGGGGATTTTTTTTGCCCGATAATTTGGGTGAATGTTGATTTTGTAATATCTATTGTGACGAAGATTTTACTTCAGAAAAATTTGTTAAAGGAAGGCAGGTTGAAAGCATTTCCAAAAACGCTGATAAATAATAGTTATCTGAACGCTTGGTTCTGTAAGATAGTTGTAGCCAAAGAAGCATGAGTGAGAAAACAAATCGTTGAATAAAATCATCATTCTGTTTCATTGATCATTGGCACAATGGGGATTTTAAGTAATAAGAAGAAAGAATCTGTATCAAACAATCGGATTTTGTGGAATTAATACCCATTTTTTTTGAAATGGAAAGCTGGTATGATTTTGTGATTATAAATAGCAGACAATCATTTTTAACTAAAAAAACAAAATCTATGTTACAGAACATGTTAAACAATAGAAAATCAGGCGGATTGATATTGGCCGGATTAGCTGCTTTTGCATACTATAATTACTCAAGAATGAGTGCGGATGATAAAAGCAAGTTGGCAAAAACTATTCGTGAAAAGGGTGAGAGCTTATTGCAACAGTTAATGCCGGGTGGTTTAAAATCCCGGACTGAAGGAATTATGGCGACTGCCGCTAATACAGATACTGGTGTATCTAATTCTTTTTAATAAATAAAGTAAAACGACTAAAGAAACGGCCTCCTGTTAACACCAGGGAGGCCACTTTTTTTTGGGGGGCAACAACTGCAATTGTTTTACAAATATTTTTTAAGACATCAGGCAAATTAAAGATATGCCTGAAAGAAGTTATTGTAACCAATTAGTTTTTCACTTGCTTAGAAGCTCAACGTTGCTAAATAGAACAGTCATATTGAGTTGTTAAGGAAACGGTAATCAAAACATCGTAAAAACAGTTTGAATAGGAATGGCAGGGTTATTGGCTATGGTAGTAAAACAAACTTCATTCACCCAAACACTATTTTATGAAAAAGACTTTACTTATTTTATTTTTCGCATCGCTTGCTATAGGTGTAAATGCCCAGGAAAAGAAAAAACACCACGGAGATAACAAGGTGGAAAATGGAAAAAAATATGAGCATGATGATGATGACCACGACACGGATCACCATGATAAGGATAAACATAAAAAGAAAAATAAAAAATATTACAAGAATAGAAATTATAAGAATGGCCAGTATGCTCATAGACCAAACAGAGGTGCAGACAGAAAAGTTAACAGCAGTAGCGGAAATAACCCACAAAAAAACGGCCAGGTAAACAATAGCAATGGCGTGCCAAATGTGGTGGTAAGGTCATTTAACCAGGATCATCCCAACGCACAAGGCGTGGTGTGGACAACAGCCAACGGAAACTGGACAGCAAGTTATGTCAATGGCATTTTCAGGCCAACTGCTACGTATAAATCAAACGGGCAGCGAGTAAGTTGATAAATGATTTCTACCTACTTCAGGCTCATTAAACTTTGTAATAGCGTGAAATAAATTTAGAAAAACATCAGTTGTACAGATTACTTTTTTTATTAAATGTTAGCTGTTAAATTAGAGTGGGACTATCCCGCTCTTTTTTTATGCGGTGCCGTTTGAAAATAAAGTTTACATCTTTTTAAAAAGATGTAAACTTTATTTTCAACAAGGATATCCCGTACTGTTATGCCGAAAAGTGCACATCGGTAATTGACCTGTCAACCTTTAACTCAACAACGACATAAATATTTTTTATGATTTATGTAATCCAACCTACCAGTACATCCTTATGGCAAACCTTACTATATGCCAAAGAGAATACTGCTTTCTGTCATCACCCTCCTGCTTTCTTTGTTTGTAAAATTTACCAATGCCCAAATTCCACAACTTACTGTTGATGGTAAAAGCAATAATGGTGTTGTTTTACAAAAGTTACAAATCGAAATAAAAGTCTGCGGTACCATCGCCAAAACGTCCTGGCAGATGGTTTTTAAAAACAATACCAATCAAATATTAGAAGGCACACTCAATTTTCCACTGAAGGCAGGTTGCGCTGTAAGCCGCTATGCGCTTGACATAAATGGCAAAATGAGGGAAGCTGTTCCCGTTGACCGGGGGAAGGGGACAATGGTATTTGAAGCCATCGAAAGACGAAGCGTAGATCCCGGCCTGTTGGAGAAAGTAGAAGGCAATACTTTTAGAACCAGGATTTATCCCATCAATGCACATAGCACCAGGACCGTGATCATCGGGTATGAAGAAGAACTACCCATGGTGGAAGGCGATTTGATTCGTTATTATCTCCCACTTAATTTAAAAGATACCATCGCTGATTTTTCGCTCCAGGTAGAAGTAATACAAAGTGCTACATCCCCGGCTTTTGATACCGCCTTTGCAGACGACTTGCAATTTGATAAGCGAAATAATATTTACAGGGCCGCTATGCAACAATTAAATTATGTTCCTGCCCAGTCACTTTCTTTCAGCATTCCAAAACCACTGGATATAACCGAATTGATATTGCAGGAATATGAAAATAAATATTATTACCTGGTGAACACGCGGCTTCAAAAGAATGAGCAGGAAAAGTTGTTGCCCCGAAATATAACGCTGCTTTGGGATGCGTCTATAAGTGGTGCTAATCGAAATGAAAAAATGGAGAAGGAACTGCTGGATGCTTATTTTAAAAAATTAAATAACTCTTCACTCACACTGGTATTATTCAGCAATAAAATTTATAGTACAACAAAATATAGCCTTCAAAATGGAAACTGGAGGGAGTTAAGCCAGGCTATTGACAGCATTGAATACGATGGCGGAACCAACCTGGGTTCTTTGCAATTGAGTAAGCTTGAGGGCGACGAGTTTCTATTCATGAGCGATGGACGGCAGACATTTGGAAATAACAATATTCAATTAAATGGTAAGCCGGTCTATTGCATCAATACTGCTGCCAGTGCAGATTATAGCCACCTGGAGTACCTGGCACTAAAATCAGGCGGCGCGGTAATTGATTTGCAACGGGACGGGTTATCGGCTTCTTTAAAGAAGTTGATAATGGTTCCGTTTCGTTTTCTCGGCATTCAGCAAAATAATAATGTGGAAGAAAACTATCCCTCATTACCTGCTGCTGTCAGTAATAGTTTCTCCACAGCAGGTATTGCATCGCTGGAATTAAAGGAACTTATTTTACAATTTGGTTATGGAAATAAAGTTACGATCACCCGGAAAATAATAATTGATCCCGATAAACAAAGCAGTGAAAATTTTGACATCAGTAAAATATTTGCCCAAAAGAAAATAGCCGAACTGGATATGCAATATGAAGAAAATAAGCAGGCCATAGAAAGCCTTGGAAAAAGATTTGGCATAGTAACCCGAAACACTTCGCTGATAGTGCTGGAGACACTGAACGATTACATTCAATATAACATCGAACCGCCTGCGGAATTAAGCAATGAGTACAACCAGTTTATGAAGCGAAGAGGCAAGGAGATTACCTCCAAACAAAAGGATAACATGGAAACATCTATTGAAATGATGGATGAGTTAAAAAGCTGGTGGAAACAGGTTTATCAAAAGGTTGTACCGGTAGCGAATAAGCCGGTAGTGATAAGGCCACGAACAACGGTACCGGTCAGCAACACAAGGCCAATTGAAACTGGGTTGGTGCCGAATCCATCCGGTACTGCTTTAACTGTTACAGGGAAGGTAATCAATGCAGGCAATGGGCTACCCCTTGAGGCCGCTTCAGTAAAAATAAAAGGTAAATCGACCGCCGCACAATCGGATCGGAATGGCAACTTTAGTTTGCAGGCAAGAGTAGGGGATGTATTGCAATATTCAGCAGTAGGTTACAGCGCTTTTGAAAGCAAGGTTATAAATACTTCGAACCTGCAAATTTTAATGCATCCCGCCACTAATAACCTGGAAGAGGTAGTGGTAGTTGGTTATGGCACACAACGAAGAAGGAATATGACAGCAAGTGTACGTTCAGTTTCGGCCGATAATCTTGTTTCTGCAAGGGAAGCATCGGAGTTTAACAATCAATTATCCGGTAAACTAAGTGGTGTGCAGGTAACAAGATCTGCAGGTGGTCCGGGTGCAACCGCCAATGTTATGATTCGTGGCAATAGCACGGTTACTGGTTCAACCAATCCCTTGTATATTATTGATGGCAGGCTAAGCAGTCAAAATAGCGTCAACAAGGATGATATTGCAAGCGTAGAAGTGATCACATCAGATAAGGCTGCTGCATTATATGGTGCCAGGGCCGCAAATGGGGTGATTGTTATTACTACTAAAAACAACCTGACAAACTCCATGGACAGTTTATCAGCCATCAATAATGTCGACCTGCCTGGATATGATTCGATCGACATTTCGTTCAACAAAGAATCAACAGATTATATAAAAATAATAAAGGCGACCGGCAAAGCTCATCGCTATGAAAAATATCTTGAGTTAAGAAAATATTATCTCAGTAAACCTGTTTACTTTTTTGAAGTCGCTGGTTATTTTTTTAAAACAGGCGATAAAGAAACAGGCCTTAAAATTATAAGCAATCTTGCTGAACTGGAAACAGGCAGTTACGAATTATACAAAATGCTGGGTTATAAATTAAAAGAAGCGGGTGACTTCGACGGAGAAATGGTTGCCTTTAAAAAAGTACTTGAACTACGACCGCTTGATCCGCAAAGCTACCGTGACTATGCACTGGCGCTGGAAGATGCCGGTCGTTACCAGGAGGCACTGGACTACCTGCAGGAAGGCCTGGCTAAAAGTTACAGCGATGCCATGCGGGATATTTATGAAGGCATTGAAGAAATATTTTTGATGGAAATTAACAGGCTGATTGCTTTGCACCCCCAAAAAATTAAGCAAACAAAAATACCCAGGGCCATCATACAACCAATGCCTGTTGATTTAAGGGTGGTCATGAACTGGAACATGAACAACACCGACATCGATTTATGGGTAACCGATCCAAACGGAGAAAAATGTATGTATAGCCATAGTAGCACCGCAACCGGCGGCAGAATATCCGATGACTTTACGGATGGATTTGGCCCGGAACAATTTATAATAAAAAAAGCGCTGAAAGGGAAGTACAGGATTGAGATCAATTATTTTGGTGACCGGCAGGTTACACTGGCTGGGCCAACTACAGTAATGGCGGAGATCTATCAGCATTATGGAATGCCCGGTGAAGAAAAAAGAATTGTTACGCTGCAAATGGAAAAAGGCAAATCGGGAACGGTGTTTATTGGGGAGGTAAGTTTTTAATATAGCTTAGTTTATAAATGCACAAGCGAGGCTGTATTTTACAGCCTTACTTTGTACTCCCAGCAACCTCCTAAACGAGAATAAGCAGACGTTGCGTCACACAAGCGCAGGACTCCGTCCTGTGTTTGTGCTGTTACTACTGTGACTCACTATGAAGCTTCTACCAGTTTTATTTCTTCTTCTGTTAAACCATACAACTGGTAAACAAGTGCATCTATCTCGATTTCTAATACAGTGGTGTCGGCGGTTGGATTTACTTTTTTTGTTGATAAAATTTTATTTGCAATTAATTCAATGCTCATTATTTCTTCATCGGTTGCATTTGCTATAGGAAAGTCTTTAAAGTAGGCGTAGCCGGGCTCATAGAAATCGCCTCTCAGTTTAGGAAGTATTTGTTTAAATAAATAAAAAGTAACACTGCTATTTAATATTGCGAGTAAATATTTACTGGAACCTGTAATGATGAAACATTTCTGATTGGTTAAAAAGCCATTTTCTTCCCATATAAATTCAGGTCGCTTGCATATATTGGGATATATAATTTTACTTTTTTCAAATTCGTTATAATAATCACAAGCTCTTAACTCCCACCAAAAATCTCCTTTATCGGTTCTTAATTCAGCCTTTGATTCAAATGGTAAAAGATGTTTTGCTATTGCCGGATAATTTTCTTTTAGCCAATGCCATGCTTCCGAAAATAGCATATTTCCATACCGGGGATTGGGCTCATTCAAATAGTTTGGATCATCGGTTTTAAGATTGTGTTTTATGGTAAAGCCTTTGGGGATTGAAATAAGCCATTGGGTTGGTTCCGGGAAACCGTATCTTTTGATATCTTTTCCAACTAAAAAAGGTTTTATCAATTTAGCACTGTTTTTATCTTCTGCTACCAAATTGTCTTTTGTGGCTGTATCTACTACAAACGCTTCATTTAAGCCAGTTTTTATGCCATAATAGACGTTATGACTTACAAATTCTCCAAGTGGTTTACATTTTGATTTAAGTTTACGAATAAAGCTATAAGCATTCTGGGGTGCTAAATTCCATCCATTAACCTGCAAATCTTTTTGGTCTATCTCAAAATTGATTGCCTTCAAATAAGTGCCAAAATTATTTTTTGCTAACTCTTTTATATTTGCTGCAATAAGATTTTTTGAAGGTGATATTTTCTCAACACTTAAAATTAAAGGATACGTAGTAGCCTCGTCAAAAACGCGTAAATCTCCAAAATCTAATAATTTTTCAATTTGATATTGCTTAAGCCATTGGCGTAATTCTTTTCCAAAGCCGGCTCTCATAAATTTATTTGCAATGATGTAATTAAACTGCCCATTTTGTTTTATTAGACTGATGCCTTTTTCAATAAAATAAACAAGCAGGTCGGCAGTACTTGCATACACAGCATAGTTTAGTTTTAAATAATATTTTATCGAACTAAATTCCTCTTGCCTTACATACGGCGGATTCCCAATCACCACATCAAACCCCATGAACTTTCCTTCGCTATCCAGCACTTCCGGAAATTCAAAACGCCATTCAAATGCGTCTTTATAAATGGCGTTGTTTTGGGTGGCTTCTTTTTCTTTATCCAGCTTTTCTATTTCGGCACTTAGTTTTTCCAGTTCTTTGTTGGCCTTGTTTTTCTTTTTTGTATCGGCACTAAATAAATCGGTGCGTTCCAACAAGCCTAGCTCACCTCTTAGTTTGCTTAGTTTTTTATTGATTGGGTCGTAAGTAACAATATCGGTTTTAAAATCTTTTTTAATGGTATCAATCAGTTCTTCCATCTGCCGCTTTTCGTCCTTGCTTTGCGCATTGCGGTAGGTGTTTACGGCTGCTTTATAACTGTCGATGGTCCATTTGCTTTTTAACAACGTTTGGCTAAGATCGGCATCCAATGCAAACCGGCTGATTAAACTATTGCCCTGTTTTATATTGATGTCGATATTGGGCAGGGTTTCCAACTCGGCGTAATTGCTTTCTTTCGTGTAGTAGGCATTCTTTAACAATTCAATCCACAACCGCAGCCGGCAAATTTTTACACTGTTGGCATTGATATCAACGCCAAACAAACAGTTTTCAATCAGTGTTTCCTTTTCATGAAAGAGCGTTTCCTGTATGGCCTGTAGTTCGGGTTTTATATTGCCCTGCTGGTTTAGTTTGTATTCAAACAATTGCTCAGTTTCTACATCCAGCAATATCAGTTCATCATTTACAATCTCAATGCTGTAATCTCTTATGCGCTGGCCATTGTGGCGGTATTGCAAAATTTTAAGATCCTGCTTTATAGCAATCAGTTCGTTTAGCGCACTTACCAAAAAATGACCGCTGCCCACCGCTATATCACAAATGCTAAGGCTGTTAATGAGGTTATTGGCTTGCTGACGTTTTTCTTTATCTGTATAATCAATTGCATCCTGCAAGTCTTCAAAACTATTGCACTGCCATTGGTTAGCTTCATTCATCTTTTGCACCACGGCACGTCGCAGTGTTTCGCGGCACATGTACATGGTGATAAAACCGGGTGTAAAAAATGATCCGTCTTTATAACCGTTTATCTTTTCAAATATCAAACCCAGCACACTTGCATTGATTAAAGCTTTATTTTCTTCCTGTATTTCGGCCTTGCCTTCGCTGGTAAAATCGTAACTATCTAAAAAGGCAAACAAATAAACCAGTGTTGATAAGCGGCCGGTTTTACGTTTTCCTTTATCGTCTTTCAATACCGTGTCCTTATGAACGGGTAGCGGTAGTTTATTGTCGAGTGCTGATAGGTCGATGGTTTTACGTTCCAATGCAGTGCGTTCAAATAACGAACTGTTGAGGTAAGGCACTTTGCTGAATTTAATTTTAAGGCGATCTCTTCTGTTGGCAGGCTTTTCGGCAAGCACCTGCAAAAACAAGTTATTCAGTTCATCAAAGTCATGAATCATCTGGTAGTTTAAAAACAAATGCGCTGCATCATCCTGGTGATAACTGTATAGTTGTGCTTCCAGCAGTTTTAAAAACATTATCCGGTTAATCCATGTAATACAAAGCTCCAGCGCAATATTGTAATACTGCTCCTCATTGGTAAAGCCAAATCTTGTTACATCGGGTACATCCCGCAGGCAATCTTTATCCTGTAGTTTGATGATGGTATTTTCCAGCAGGGATGCTTCGCTGCTTTCTTTTTTACGCTGTATTATTTTTTTGCTTTTATCATTTACTTCTTCCAGACCGATGAGGTGCAGCAGTTCTGTATAAAAGTTTTTATCCAGACTGTTGCTGTCGTTGGCAAACGAACATTTTAGTAAATGCGCCGGGCTTAAAATTTTATAGAGGTTAATCAGCTTGTTGTCATCCGCTTTGTCGGTGTTGGTAATTATTTTTTTAAAATCAATCAGGTTAAAACAGGTGCAGGTAATGGTGTCGTCTGTTTCGTCCAGTATTCTTTTTACTTCGCCATAAAAAAACGGGTTGTCTTTGCCATCGTTTACAAATACCTCAAATAGTTTTTTGATTTTGACATTTCGGAAAATCTTTTTATCAAACTCGTTGGCATCAATCAACACCCAATTGTTGATATCGGTTGCCAGCAGGTATTTTATTTCGTTGTTACCAACGCTTATGCGCTCCTGCATATAATACAGCACCAGCTCGTGCAGGGCTTTTACGTTGGGCTTTGCGGCGGTCATCATTTCGGTGCTGCCAATCTTTTTTATTTCTGCAATTACCGCCACCGGGTCTTTTAGTAATTTGCCGGTATGTATCGAAAGGTCTTTTCTTTCTTTATTGATTGTAATCAGGTGGTTTGGGTTATACCAGGTATTGCGCAGCAGTTCGGTAACAAAATCTTTTAAAGTATCCTCGCTACATCCATCCATAGTTTTGCTAAACAACTGCATCAACTGCTGTTTAAACAATTCAATGTTATTGCGGCTGATTTTTTCTTTTAAATAAGCTTTGTTAAGTGCTTTAAAGGACGATTGTATGGTGAGTTGCATGGCTGGTATATAAAGAAGGCTAAAGTAACAAAAGATAAGCTACTTCAGGAGGAAATTGGTATGAATTTAAGACAAGTCGCAATAAGATGTTCGCCAACATGCGCAGGAGCCGATAGCTATCGACTCCCACAGCCACTCCGTCCTGTGTCTTCCCTGTTACTAATCTCCGACCTAAAAACCATCCAAAATAATAATATCTAGCACCCCTTTTTTTCAGTAAAGTAATCAATGGCACTGCCATATATCCAATGCCGAGGCTCAGTTACAAAGCCTGCTGTTACAGGGTTCCAATGCAGATAATTTAAACACTTGTTGTACATTACTATGCTGTCTATTAATTCCGGATGGTTTTCGTCTTTCCAAAACTTATATTTAAAATTACTGCTGCTTTTTTTGCCTTCAGTTGTAGAAATAGGTAGCGGATATTCTTTGCTACTGATGAGGTGGTAAAATAGGCTGCTGCATTGTTATTAATTTATACCTGGTCGTCATGGCGCCTTTATTTATATCGTTATAACTAATCTTGTGTAGCTGAAATAGTATTCAACTCAAAGCAGTAGTAAGCAGTCAGACACAGGACAGAGTCCTGCGCCTGACTGGCTATTCTCAATTTTCTTTTTGGTATCGCCATTGTACATTTTTAGATAAATTAATGAAAAATAATTCAACCATCCATTTTGCCACAGTTTACCTTTTACTGATCGTCAAACTTCTGGTGCTTCATATATAACCAATCGCATCTATCTTTGCTTTTCAAAAGTTTGACTGTTTCTTTCAGGGATTCAAATTAAAATAAGACTAAAACTAAAGGGTTTTTAAATTTCATTCAACCACAATGTCGAACACCGCAAATAAATTCTCACTACACGAAGATTGGGTAGTAGTAATCCTTGGATTTTTAATTATACTGTTGGCTATTCTTGGCATCAGGCCGCTTAGCCCGGTTTACAACTGGACTACTACAAGTGATTTCTCTGGTAAAATTTTAGATAGCGTTAATCTTTACAAAATTGGGATACAGTTTATATTGGTATTGGTGATTGCTTTTCTCGGCGTATTGTTAACTGGTAAGCCGGTGAAATATTTTTTAATCACTTTTCCCTTGGTTTATGTTATTTCTGTGATTGCACTTCTCCTGGCTGGCAATAAAGCTATCAAAGGGTTCAACCTGGAGGCGGTTATTTTTAGTTTAACCATTGGCTTGATCATCAGCAACCTGTTTAAACTTCCCGACTGGTTTCGGGCTGCATTGTCCACTGAATTATTTGTAAAAATCGGGTTGGTGTTACTTGGTACCACCATCATATTTTCAGATATATTAAAGGCCGGATCGTATGGTTTGTTACAGGCACTCATAGTGGTAATCTCCGTTTGGTATTTTGCTTTTTGGCTCTGTAAAAAAATGAAAGTAGACAGTGAGCTCACCATGATGATTGCCAGCGCCGTTTCTATTTGTGGTGTATCTGCGGCTATTGCCACATCCGGTGCCATCAAAGGCGATTCAAAAAAATTATCGCTGGTTATTTCTTTAGTGTTGATCTGTGCCATTCCCATGATGATTTTCATGCCAATCATCGCAGGCTGGCTCGGCCTTTCGCAGGAGGTGACCGGTGCATGGCTGGGTGGCAGTATTGACACAACCGGTGCGGTGGTGGCTTCGGGTACGCTGGTAGGTGAGGAGGCTTTAAAGATCAGCACCATCGTAAAGTTTTCCCAAAATGTATTGCTGGGCGTTGCAGCTTTCGCCATTTCTGTATACTGGACCTGGAACAAAAAAGCGGCTGACACCGAAACCGAAAAGCCTACGCTGAGCGTAATCTGGGAACGTTTTCCAAAATTTGTATTGGGATTTATCGCCGCCTCGCTGTTATTTTCTTTTGTGCTGGAGGCGGAAACCATCGCCTCCGTAAAGGATGGTTTAAAAAACCTGCAATCTGTATGGTTCGTACTGGCATTTACCAGCATCGGCCTCGAAACAAAATTCTCCGACCTGCTGAAAGGGACCAATCGCAATCCAATGTATGCATTTTTAATCGCCCAGTTATTCAATGTAATTGTTACCTTGATAATTGCTTATATATTATTCCGGTAAAACTATTTTTACAAGGACTGGCGCAGGAGCCGATAGCTATCGGCTCTGTTCTGCGTCCGTACTTGTAACTGCTGATTTGAGGATATTGCATCACAGTTTTGTAAAATACAACATCGTTGAGTCTGTCACAGGCGCAAGATTTTGTCCTGTGTCTACAGCAGGCGCAGGACTCTGTCCTGTGCCTGTTCTTGTTACTAATGATTGAGGATATGATATCGCAGATTTGTAAAACAATATCGTTGAGCCTGTCCAGTTGATAACGCATTGTTTGCAATGTATCGAATACCAGCAAAGTCTGGGCGCAGGCCTTCGTCTCTGTTAAAACCATTTAACTTGTACCATAAAATAAACGGCAAGTTCCGCTCACTCAATATTTTTCTTTCCCCAAAAAATATTTATATATATTCATGCAATCGTAAAATGAATATATGAAATCAAATAATGCAGGCTTCAAATTTGGCGAAGGAAAAATAAGTGGTTACTGTGCCATCTTCCTCGGACTTTTATCCTTGCTGGGTGTAATCTGTTTTAAGTATCCCGAGTGGCTCACCACGCCTGAGTTCAGGGAAGTGTACACCGGCGAATCAATGAAAATTTTATTAACCTCGGTCATCATCGCTTCTTTCTTTTTTGCATTGTTATCTTTTCTGTTAAGTAAACAAAAAAAATGGGCGCTCATCGGTATGCTAATTTGTACGGCTTCTATTATTATGGGTGGCTTTAGCGTTGAGGGCCGTGCGGTGGAAAAAACCGGCTGGCACCTGGGGGTAGATTGGTTATTGCTTGACCTGCTCCTGATGGCGGTTATTTTTGTACCGATCGAAATGGTGATGCCCAAAAATAAGGACCAGTCAAGGTTTCATGATGAATGGAAAACGGACCTGGTGTATTTTGTGATCAGTCATTTGTTTGTGCAGTTTTTCGGCGTCATCACTCAAAAACCCGCCACGGTATTTTTTGGCTGGATGGGACTTTCCGGTTTACACACCTGGGTACAGGCATTGCCTTTTTTAATCGAGCTGTTATTTGCCTTCCTGGTTACCGATTTGTTCCAGTATTGGGCACATCGTTTTTTTCACAGCCATCATTATCTCTGGCGTTTTCATTCGGTGCATCATTCGACCAAAAACATGGATTGGCTGGCCGGTTCAAGAACGCATTTTGTAGATATTTTCGTTACCCGTTCTATGACATTTATTCCGTTGTATGTGTTTGGATTTTCTGAGATCACCTTCAACACCTACATCATCTTCATGGCCATTCATGCTGTATTGATACATGCCAATACCCGAATCAATTTTGGTTTCTTAAAATACATCATTGCCACGCCGCAATACCATCACTGGCACCATTGCGTGGAGCCTGAATACTACGGAAAAAATTTTGCTACTATCTTTCCCTTCATCGATAAAATTTTTGGCACCTATCATTTACCCGGCACCGAATGGCCAAAAGGTACGGGTTTACATGAAGCCAATTTTCCAAAGGGCTATGTTAAACAATTGGTGTATCCATTTACAAAAAGTCCCTTTGATGATAATTTGAATATGGAAGATAAAACCAAGCGATGAAGTTTTTTTGTTTCCCGGCAAAAGATTTGCATGGCATCATCGTTGCAGCTTGTCCGCTGTGGCGGATCGCACTCGTGTACAGCAAACCATTGTGAAACTTTAATTGTGTTGAAAATTAACTAATGTTGAAAATAGTGCAGTATTCCGTCCTCTTTCCAGAAACCTCGTGCAACGAGCCTAAACAGCGGCGAGGTTGCGTGTGCGAGGATTACTCTTTGCTTTATTGAAATCTACTTGTTCCATCCGATCGCTATCGGATTTCATAAAGTTGGTAACACGATATCGCTCCGTAGCACGCAACGTCCCTGGCCAACACACGGGCTAAGGAGGAGACGTTGCTGCGAAGGAATGATTAACGTCAAAAGGCGCAACGTCATCGGACTCCATTAAAAGCAATGTCTCTCAACGAGCTTGTGCCAGGGTGGGGACGTTGCGCCACCAGTATAGTCTGATAGCAGTAAAGGCAACCCACTTGCTACATTACATACAGTTAAAGGATACCAGTAAAAAGACTGTCGGTATTATATGCAATGATTAACCTCAAAAGGCGCAACGTCCTTGGCCAACACATGGGCTAAGGAGGAGACGTTGCTTCGAAGTAATATCGCTTCGTAGTACGCAACGTCCCTGGCCAACACACGGGCTAAGGAGGAGACATTGCTTCGAAGGAATATCGCTCCGTAGCACGCAACGTCCCTGGCCAACACACGGTCTAAGGAGGAGACGTTGCTTCGAAGGAATGATTAACGTCAAAAGGTGCAACGTCATCGGACTCCATTAAAAGCAACGTCTCTCAACGAGCTTGTGCCAGGCTGGGGACGTTGCGCCACCAGTATAGTCTGATAGCAGTAAAGGCAACCCACTTGCTGCATATAGTTAAAGGATTCCAGTAAAAACGACTGTCGGTATTACAAGCAATGATTAGCTTCAAAATGCGCAACGTCCTCGGCCAACCCACAAGGCAAAGGAGGACGTTGCTGCGAAGGAACCTCGTCCGGCTTATTGCACCAAAACTTTTAAATTCTCATTCAACCCCAACCCGCTCACCCGTAAAATGAATTGGCCCGCTGCCAGTTTGTTGCGAAGGTTGATTTTGTAAAACCCATCGCCAGCCGGCGTTTGAATAAGTTGTGGTTGTAATGTTCTGCCTGCCATATCGGTTATGGTAACGGTTATATTCCTGCCCTTATAATTTTGTAGCATGATGCCGGGACCAGCCGGAGATGGATTGGGATATGCTTTTACGGAAGGAATGCCATCACCATTAAAACGTACCGTAACTACTCCAAACCCCGTAGCCTTACCATCCGTATTGTATTGCATTAACCGGTAATAATTAATGCCCCCGGATGGGCTGTTGTCATACACAAAATAATTGTTTACGAGGCTGGTATTTCCATTGCCTTTTACAGTTGCAAGGGGTTGATATTGCACGCCATCTGTTGATCGTTCTATTTCAAAACGGTCATTGTTTTGTTCTGAAGCGGTTTGCCATTCAATCCTAACATGCTTCCCTTCCAGCCTTGCAGTAAAACGGGTTAGGGTAACCGGCAAAATCACCTGTGGATAATTCTCGAGCGTAATTACATTGGCATGTGCAAACATATCCACGATATGCTGGGATGAATTTTGCGATGCTACCAGGTTATCCCACGACATGAAATAAGACCATTTAGCATCCAGATCAAAACATTTCTGAATGTCCGGTATTGGTCCGTTCTCCGTCATGGCAAGCAATTTTTGTCCGGTGGTAATGTTGTATAAATTATCAAACATATTTTTTTGCGTGGTGTAATTAAAATTGCCGGGATACGAATCATAACCAAGCATATCAACCTTTGCATTACCCGGATACCAGTCTGCTTCAGGGCTCGACCATTGCCAGATTAAATTATGTAACCCATGAAAATTAGTAAGCCGGTCGTATACAATATCCCATAATGTCTTTGTAGCAGCGCTTCCCTTTGCACCCCACCAAAACCAGGCACCACCGGCTTCATGCAATGGCCGCCAAAGAACTGGCACATTAGCATCCTGTAACTTTTTTAATGGCACCGCAATGGCATCAATATCCCTTATCACATCTGTATTTTCGGGTGTTCCATTCATCACCGCTTTTGAAACATCAAACGTGGTATTCACGGTATAAAAAGTATTGGTGCCCACCGTGCCCCCGGAAGGGGAGTGCCAATGCCAGTGAAAATTGACAATGCCGGCTTTGGCTGTTCCGTTATACCAGGCAATCGCTTTTTCCGCATCCTGGTTATCTACGGCGCCAAATGCAAATCCTCCGTTTGCCCAATTGTAGGCATACCTGGGGGAATAACTGGCCATGTCCCAGGCACGCAGTAACGGTGATTTGCCTGCAATGGTTTTCAACTGGTCGTAGTAACTATCTGTTTGCCCGGAAATGATCCGTTTGCCAAATTGAGATAAAAGAAAGCTATATAAATTTTTAGTGGCAGTAGTGGCCAACGGATCAATTAACGAAGTAGTCACATTAAAGACGTTTGGCGGCACGGTGTACAAAGTAAATTTATCAACGTCCATATAGCCCCAATTGCTTTTTATGGCAATGGTATTGCTACCGGCATTCAAAAAAACAGTACCTGCATCCAACTCAACAAAATCGCTGCTTAAAGGAAAGCTAACATTGGCTACAAAAACGTCATTGGCATACAAATCCTGCACCTTTGCTCCATAAATACCCCGGTAACGAATGCTTAATTTATAATTGGTTGCCGATGGCACTGCTACTGTCACGGTTACTTTGTCATTGGAATTATCAAACCCGGTAACATACGAACCACTGGAACTACCCGTGGCCGGGGCGATGGTTACTCCTGTAAAAACGCCTGTTTCGGCTTCAACGCTGGTAACTAAAGTTTGTGCTGTAATGGGGACTTTAAACAAAAGGCAAATCGCCAGGGAAAGTAAAATTTTTTTCATATCAATCTTTGAAATTTAAAGATAGAAGTTAATGGGTGACCCTTAAAATAATTATAGCAAATAGTCTTTTTATGAAAGCTAATGGAAAAAATAGTATTATAAATTAAGCCATCGTATCCTGCTATCCGATTTATTCCTTTCGTTATTGGTGTGGATTGTAGATAAAAAAATATCAGTATGGTTGTATAAAAGATTCATTTTTTCATCAATAGATAAAAGCTCGGCCTGTGAACTTTTTTATGGCTGTATAACAGTAGGAGTGATTAAAAAATGCAGCGGTTTTATAAATCATCCCAGCATTGAATGCCTATTGCTTTTTATAAATTAGCTTTGGTATAAATCAAAGGACCGTTTACATTATCTGCAATCTGACTATATGCAAACTATCAACGATGTTCACCAGCAATTTGCGGCCTTTTTCAAAAGTGAAACGTTGAAGCCTTTTGCTTACCTGGTTTCTAAGAGATTGGCGGAGGGGCATATCTGTATTCATTTGGACGAACTCAACCCGTTGCCGGAAGAGTCGCTTTACCTTGATCAGTTTGATATGAATGTGTCGGCAAAACAATGGTCAAACGAACCCATGGTATCTACACCGTCAGGCGATAAGCAGCCATTTGTTTTACACAACAGGCGTTTATACCTCCAGCGTTATTTCGGGTACGAATCATCCATCGTAGATGCCATTTATACAATCATTTACCTGGAAAAGGAAGCAAGGGCCGAACGCCTGCAACAACTGTCAGTCCATAAAGTCTTCATTCAATCACTAAGCGCAACCGGGTCAATTGACAACCTGCCCACAGAAGAAAAAATCGACTGGCAGCAATCAGCCGCCATATTAGGGGTGCTCAATAATTTTACGATTATTACCGGTGGCCCGGGTACAGGCAAAACAACAACCGTTGCTAAAATACTGGCGATCCTTTACAGCATTCAACCCAATTTAAAAGTGGCATTGGCTGCACCAACCGGTAAGGCCGCAGTTAGAATGGCGGAGTCTTTAAAAGCGTCACGGATTAATGTGAATGAATCCATAAAGGAACAATTTAAGGCGCTTGTCCCCACCACCATTCACCGGTTATTGAAATTTATACCGGGCTCGCCCTATTTCAGGCATGATAAAACCAACCCACTTATTTACGACCTGGTAATTGTAGATGAAGCTTCCATGATTGATGTGGCCCTGTTTGCAAAATTGTTAGCGGCAATTGGCCCGGGAACCCGGATTATTTTATTGGGTGATAAAGACCAGTTGGCATCGGTGGAAGCCGGCAGTTTGTTAGGCGATCTATGCCAGGTACAACAACAAATGAATTTGACATCCGCAGAAAACAAGATACTGGTCAATTCATTTATCCCGGATACGGCAAGGCAAATTACGGACGCTTATATTGCTGATGCAGACAATGTCCTGTTTCAACATATCATTGAATTAAAACGCAGCCATCGGTTTACCGGTGATGGTGGTATTGGTAAATTCAGCAGGGCCATCATCCATAGCAGGCTGGATGAGATTGCATTATTTGTTGACAAAAACAATGATCCCAACGTAAGGATTGATACCAGTTATTCAGATGATTTGTTTAACAGCTTCATCAATGACTATGCAAATTATATCGTTGAAAAAGATATTGCGGCAGCCATCGGAAAGCTAAACCAGCTCCGGGTATTGTGTGCCGTGAGGGAAGGTACCCAGGGTTTAACTGCCATTAATAAAAAAATAGAAACCTACCTGGTAAGAAAAGGGTTGATAAAAAACAATACTGAATTTTATGAGAACCGGCCAATCATTGTAACCCGGAATTATCCGGAGCTGAAATTATTCAACGGCGATGTTGGAATCATCCGGCCGGATATGGACGGCAACTTAAAAGCATGGTTTGAAGACAGTGATAAAAATCTAAAAGCTGTGCTGCCGGGATACATTACATCAGCCGAAACGGTATTTGCCATGACCATTCATAAAAGCCAGGGCTCTGAATATGCGAAAGTATTGGTGATGTTGCCGTCCAACGCAGACCAGCCCTTATTGACTCGTGAGTTATTGTACACCGCCATCACAAGGGCGAAGGAACTGGTATTGCTACAGGCATCAAAAGAATCAATTATGTATACCGCAAAGAAAAGGGTGCAAAGAGCATCGGGCATAGATGGTGGAAGGCTGATGATGGACGGTGGAGGGTTTAAGGTGGAAGGTGTAGGGTTGAAGGCAGAAGGCACTCAAGGTTAAAGGTGGAAGGTAGAAGGTGGAAGGCAGGAGTATCTTTGCGTGAGTGTAGTCGTCATTGAAAAAATGACTTCATATTAGTGTATGTCCAAAGCCTCTGCTGTAAAAAACTATCAGGAAATTCATTTGCATTTCTACAATGCACAACTTAAAACTTTAAAAAAATAAGTAAACAATAATACGCTGTAACAATGATCAACACCCAATTCATCATACCACCAATTACGCAATCCTTTAGCCAAAAAAAATCAACCATCAACCATCAACCTTAAACCACCATAAACCATAAACCTTAAACCTTCCACCATTTACCATGGGCTTACAATTAAACGTATCTAATTCATTAAAGGATTTATCGGGGCAACTGGCAACTGGCTTAAAGGAACATGCTGGAAATGTTTTTCAAAAGCAATACCTGGTTACCCAAACCGATGGGATGAATAACTGGCTCACTATACAGTTGGCGGGGCAATTGGGTATCAATGCCAATTGCAGGTTTTTAAAACCAAATGATATGGTTAACCAGCTCTACTACTGGCTGGGTGGCGAAACCAATAAAGTGCTGGGGGCGGATCATTTACAATGGCTGATTTATAACCTGCTCAACGAACCCGCATTTGTTCAACAATTTACAACCATTGCTTCCTATTACAAGGGCGATGATGTAAAGCGCATAGCCCTGGCCGGGAAGGTAGCGGACCTGTTTGATCAATACCAGGTGTACCGGCCTGAGATGGTGGATAGCTGGAACGGGGCAACCATTGATCAGCAATCGGGTGCCGACTGGCAACAATACATCTGGATAAAAGTAAAGGAAAAAGCAGGGATGGATTTAACGGATAAAACCACCGTGATCCGTTTTATCATTAATGAAATGAAGAACCGGGTGCAGCAGGAAAAGCTATCTGCCAGGTTACCACAACTCCATATTTTTGGTGTTTCTATTATCACTCAATTGCACATTCATTTATTCAACGAATTATCGAAATACATTTCTGTCAGTTTCTATTTGTTGAATCCGGCGCCACTTGTTTACTGGCTGGATGATAAAACTGAGAAGCAGATAGCCAGGCTGGCGCAGCTACAAAATTTGCAAGGTAAGAAAGCGGAGCGGATTGAAGGAACCGGTAACACACTGCTGATCAGTTGGGGCAAAGTAATACAGGAGACTTTCGGGCTATTGTTTGAAAATGATGACTTCTTAAACGTTTACAATGACTCCGGTATCATTAAGCCGGAATCCGGTGGTGATAATACTTTATTACAAAAAATTCAGCAGGATATTTTTTATAACAATGCTGCACAAAGCAGGAATGCGCTCACATTGCAGGATATACAGGAAGGCTCATTAACCATCCATTCATGTTATACGCCGGTACGTGAGGTAGAGGTTTTATATAACTACCTCGTTCACCTGGTTGATCAGAAAAAGGAGCGGTTATCGCCAAGAGATATTGTGGTAATGGTGAGTGATATTGATGGATATGCGCCCTATATAAAAGCAATCTTTAATACCGCCATTTACAAATTTCCTTTTACCATTGCGGATGAAAGTGTTCAATCGGGTGATAGTTTATTTACCGCCATCGAATCGGTTTTATCTATTTCAGCAGACAGCTTTAAGGCCGAGGAAGTGATGCAGTTGCTCGATTCCGGTTATATCCGGGAGCGCTTCAATATTACTGATACCGCCCTGTTGCGGCAAGTGGTTAGTATGGCCAATATTCGTTTTGGTATGGACGGCAATACCGAAGATGATACCGTGTTGGTAAGCTGGAGCACGGGTTTACAGCGTATTATGTATGGTATTTGCATGAGCGGATCGGACGAATACCATATTAGCAACGATACCATCTACCCGCTGGATGTGGCGGAAGGGGTTGATGCGTTGGAGTTAATCAGGTTTCACCATTTTATAGAAGTGTTGAAAGGATATGTGAACGAACGGGCCAATAAAAGAAACCTGGCTGCCTGGGGGCAATACATTCAGCAACTGACAGACAACCTCGTGTTTCAGTCGGATGGCAATGAAGCGGATGAAGACTACCAGCGGTTACAGCAGTATATAGAAGATTTAAACATACTAACGGAAACATACAACGAAGCGGTGAGCTTTGAAGTGTTTAAACATAGTTTCCTGGATATTATCGCCATGCAAACCCGTTCCGGTTCTTTTGCTGTAGGAGGGATTACCTTTTGTTCGCTGATACCGATGCGCAGTATCCCGTTTAAAGTAGTGGCATTACTGGGTATGAATTTTGATAAATTTCCGCGAAGGGAAACACCACTTAGTTTTAACCTGATGGAACAAAAACACCGCAAAGGAGATCGTAACGTAAAGGACAATGACAAGCATTTGTTTTTAGAAACCATTTTATCTGCGCAGCAATATTTATACATCAGTTATATAGGGCGAAATGCAAAAGACAACAGCATTCATCCACCATCCGCATTGGTGGATGAACTGGTGGATTATGTGGAATCCGGTGTTGCGGACACGACTGTTAAAGTGAGGGATGAATTGATCGTTACCCAACCCCTGCATGGCTTTAGCCAAAAATATTTTAAAGGGCTACCCGGCTTATATTCTTACCTGGGCGATACGGAATCCATCGATGAAATGAAAACCAGCAATGCCCTTGCAATGAAAGAAAGCAAGCTGTTTGAATGGGACGAAATTGCAGTAAGTTCCCTGCTTTCCTTTTTTAAAAATCCTTTTAAATGGTACTACAATAAAGTGTTGGAGATTTATTATAATGAGGACGAAGTATTGTTGCCGGATACCGAACTGTTTGAACTGGATGGATTGCAACAATGGAAGCTAAAAAATGACCTGTTAGAACTTGATGAGGCGGAGATAGCACCCTATCGCCTGAAAGCATTGAAAACAGGGAGTTTGCCATTAAAACATATTTCAGATATTGTAGTGGCCAATACCCGGGAAGAAATAGCGCCGGTAAGAAAAATATTTACTGATTGTGTGAATGGCGCCATCGAAAACGAAATCCGGATAGAAATTAATTTGGGAGGTTCCGTTATTGCCGGCGCTTTTGACAGGGTGTACAATGATAAATTACTGGTGGTTTGCTTTTCAAAAAATCAATACAAATATTTGCTGGATGCGTACCTCAAATATGTGTTGGTTACGGCACATGGATGGGAACTTGAGTTGAATTATTTGTCGGCTGAAAATAATGCCATCTTCACCATTCCTAAAAATACCTATACCAAAGCAAGGGCTTTGGAAGTATTGGCTCAACTGGTAACGTATTTTAAAAAGGGGCATGCAGCAATATTTTTATTGTATCCTGAATGGAGTGAGAGCCCGTTGAAAATTGTAGGGTATGATTTTGAGAAATTCAATAAAACAATGAGTGCGTATTTGGAAAGAAATCCCAATGAATATCTTACAAAGGAATTTGAAAATGGGATATTTTCAACGATGGCTGCGGTGGATGAATTTATTGAAAATACGACCGCCATATTTTCGCCGGTGGCTGATTTATTTCCCGGCTTATTTCCCGTATCCAGAACTTCCAAACCGAAAGACTAATCCATGAGTAATGATAAAGTGATACTACCATTTGATGCTGCTACAGTCACCCTTGCCGATAGCAATTTAATAGAGGCCAGTGCAGGAACGGGTAAAACATATTCCATCGCCATATTAACCCTGCGCCTGGTGTTGGATAAGAAAATACCCATTCAGCAGATTCTGATGGTAACTTTTACCAAGGCTGCAGTTGCCGAATTGGAAACAAGGATCAGGCAGTTTTTGCGGAATGCTTTAAAAGTAAGCCAGGGTGCCGTTATCAATGATGCAACCATCACGGCGATAGTTCATGTATCAATGAATGATGAAGCAGTTGGCCAGCGGGAAACGGAGCGACTGCTAAAGGAAGCGGTATTATTTTTAGATGAAACCGCCATCTTAACCATCCATAGTTTTTGCCAGCGGGTGCTTACTGAATTTGCTTTTGAAACCCGGCAGATATTTGGCTGCGAAATATTGACTGATTTAAAAGCGATACTCACCGACAGGGTGAATGCTTTTTGGAGAAAATATATCACCACATTACATATTGGCCTGTTGAAGGAATTAATGAATGCCGGCCTAAGCAGGAATCGTTTTACAGATGTAATGATAAATGCCATGTCGGGCAAAACATGGATTCCTTTAACCACATTGCCCCATGACTTTCTATCTGCATCGCACCAGTCAACTGTAAATGAATCGTTGCATGAAATGGATAACCGGAAAGCTGCTATAAAAAGTGGTATCATTCAATACATTTCCTCCAATATTGACTCCATCAGCCTGGCTACCGAAAGGAATCCACATGCAAAGAAGAATATGGGACACTTGTTGAATGATCCTCCGGCTTTACTGGAGGCCGTTATTGCCAATAAAGAAAAAGGGTATGTAGACAAAGTTTATCATGAGATTTTATTGGATCATAAAAGGGTAGCAGCTATTGAGGAAGAAAAGCTTCGTGCTATCAAAACGGTTATCAGCCAGCTTTACAAATTGGCTATTCAGATTATTTCAGCAGAAACGGATTTGTATAAGCAACAAAACAACCAGCTTGGTTTTGATGATATGATCACCAAACTGCACAATGCCGTGGTAGTTAATAACAATGCGTTTTTAATTGATTCATTGCTAAAGAAATACAGGGCAGCATTTATAGATGAGTTTCAGGATACGGATAAAATGCAGTATGAAATATTTAACCGGTTGTTTGGCGATCAATCCATTTTGTTTTATATCGGCGATCCAAAGCAGTCGATTTACGCATGGCGAAAGGCGGATATTTTTACCTATTTTAAAGCGGGTGAAGAAGTAAAGCACAGGTATGGAATGAATGTAAATTATCGTTCAGCCAAACGATTTATTGAAGCGATGAATGTTTTCTTTTTACCAACACCAGACTTTGATACCTTTTACTTTTTAAATGAAATTCATCAAATAAATTATACCAGGGTTGAACCGCCGGCTGATACTTCCAAAGGAGGGTTGTATAAAAATAACCGGGCAGACATCCCCATCACGATATTTGAAAATCCCAACAATGAATCGATCAGTGAAACGGTTACCGCACAGATCATTGAATTGCTTGGAACAGGTGATTATTCAATCGAAGAGAAGGGCAAACACCGAAAACTCCGGCCTTCTGACATTGGCATCCTGGTACGAAAAAACAAACAGGCAGCAGATATCAAACAATTACTTTCAAAATACGGTATACCAGCCGTTACAATTGACGACAGCAAATTATTGGATTCTGCTGAAGCCCGTAATATTCTCTATTTACTGGCAGCAGTTACTGATATCAATGCCTCGGGTATTAATAGGGCCTTGCTTTCGCCGCTTACCGGTTTTAACGCCGCTGATATACTGGCAATGGATGATGAGCTGGCATTGACCCGGTTTAAGCAATACCAGCATTTATGGGAACAGGAGGGGGTGTATGTGATGCTTACCAGGTTTGTAGCGGATTACAAGGTAAAGCAGGTGTTGCTGAATGAAACAGCGGAGAACGGTGAACGCATTATCACCAATGTGCTGCAGTTAATGGAGCTGTTGCACAAAATACAAACACAAAAACAGTTTTCGGCACTGGAACTAACCAACTGGCTTAAACGCGGAATTGAAGGAATGGAAGTGGAAGGCGATGAATTTGAACAAAGGGTGGAGAGTGATGAGGAAGCGGTTAAGATTGTCACCATTCACAAAAGCAAGGGCCTTGAATACAATATTGTTTTTGCTCCATTCCTCGACCTGCAGGCAAGTACCAATTTCGACTTTCTAACATTCCGGGATGCGGATAGCGGTGATTATTTATTTTCGGATGCAGCATTGCTGGAAGATCATCAAAGACAGCTAACGGAGAAACAACTGGAGCAGGAAAACCGGCGACTGATATATGTGGCCCTTACAAGAGCGGTGTACAAATGTTATATTAACAAGAATACGTTTACCAGATTTAGCCAGTCGGCGATCACTCCATTCATTCATGCAATTAAAGAAAATAAAATTGCTTTAATAGCTTTTGAACCATCGCCGGACCTGCCTGTTGGTTTTAAATATACAACCACTACGGAGCAGCTAAAGCCGGCTTACCTGGAAGCGACTGACTTTCAGCTAACGGAAATAAACTGGCGAAAATTGAGTTACACTTATTTGGATGCCGGGCACAATCCAACATTAAAATCCAATGGGTCGAGGGTATTGAATGGTTATGATGAATTTATTTTTAAGCAATTAAAACGTGGGGCCAACACTGGTAATTTAATACATCATATTTTCGAACGCATCGACTTTACGGATGCTTCCTTTTGGAGCAAAGCGATTGCCGATGCAATGAAAAGATTTATTCCCAATTCACCCGCTGAATATGCCAACTGGTTGTTGGAGTTACTGTACCATGTAACTGCAGCAAGGATCACCATTGCAAATTCAACGGTTAGCTTAAATGAAATTTCAAGGGATAAAAGATTGAGCGAACTGGAATTTGATTTTAATGTGGCACCGTTTAGCCCCGATGCAATCAACAGGTTGTCAACTCCTGAAGCACCATTCCAGGTAAGGTATGCAAAGGAACTGGAAGGCATCATGAATGGCAAAATAGATCTGTTCTTTGAGCATGACGGCAAGTACTATATTCTCGACTGGAAGTCAAATTTCCTGGGCGATCAGCTAGCAGACTATTCAAAACAGAATATCCTTCTGGCCATGGCAGCATCCAATTACCATTTGCAGCACCTGATTTATACATTGGCTGTTAAAAAGTACCTTCAGTTAAGAGTGCCGGGTTTTAAATACGCCACTCATTTCGGCGGAGTGATTTATTTATTTGTAAGAGGTGTGCGGAAAGGGAGCGATAAAGGTGTATTTACTTATCGGCCGGACGAGGGTTTGATTAATGCGTTGGACGCTTTGTTGGGGAGGGAGGTTGGCAAGTTTGTAAAGTGATTGGGTGTTTAGTTCCCAGCAACGTTTCTTTACAGGGCAAGGCGGATGGTAAAGACCTTGCGCCGCTTGCGAATACAGCCTACATTATCAGGTATGGGGCTAGAATTTATAATTGAGTTGAATCTATGAATGTAGCTTTTGCAGGTCGACCTTGTTATTTTCAACTGCTTGTAAGAACGGCGCAACGTCCTCGGCTCTGCGCAGGCTCATGGAGAAACGTTGCTTGGAATAAAATAATTGGAAATTTAATAATTTAATATCGCAAAATAATTAACTTGTTTTATGAGAAAACCAGTGATTTCTGCTGAAGTGCGCACAGCGGCGACAGCAATAATTGAAGCCTTTAACGCAAAGGTATTTAAAGGGTCGGCAGATATGTATTATATACCCAGGTTTCAGGGCAGCTTTTTTTTATCTTGACAGAAAAGAGTACCGGAATATTTCACCCGTTGCAAGATTAAAGTATACCGGCGATATCAATAAATGGGCTTTTGCGATATTCAAATGGAGCAGCGAAACATACGATCCGGATGAATGGTTTTTCCCTGGTGTTCAATTTGTGGATGGTACTATTGAGGGAGCCATGAAGGCGGGTATAGAAGCATATCCAGATTAGTGGTTTTATCGCTGGCTTGTGATACGGCCCAGGCAAATTGATATGCACCCATTATTTCAAAGAACAAATATTTGTAGTAATTTAGTAAAAACGAAATCACTATGTCATCTTTAAGTGAATGTGTTATTATAGATAAAGAAACAGCAGGGGGCGTTCCTGTTTTTAAAGGTACCCGTGTAGCTGTACAAACACTTTTTGATTACCTCGAAGATAGTTCCCTGGATGAATTTCTAATGGGATTTCCCTCGGTGTCCCGGCAAAGTGCCGAAGCAGTTATCGAGCGGGCTGCTGCAAATGTTTTATCTGAAATTGCAGCATGAAAATTTTAATAGATGAAAATATTGATGTCCGGTTCAAAATTTTTTTCAATGTTACCAGTCATGAAGTATTTACTATCCTTGATATGTTGTGGAATGGAATTAAAAACGGGTAATTACTCAAATTATTAAAAGAATATAATTTTGATTGCCGGATTGTCGTTGACAAAAATATTCCGTATCAACAAATTGTTGCACATCTTCCTTGTTTAATTATTGTGCTGGATGTTTTTCGAAATACGTTGAGGTATATCACGCCTTTGATTCCGGCTTTTTTGACCAACCTGGAGGTTACACATGACAAAAAAAATCGTGATTATTTCGGAATCACCTTAAAGGATAGTTCCATCATTTATCTTTTTTGCGGTTACTAAGCTTATCTATAACAGTGCATGAAGCGGGAGACAAGATGCCAACCTATTCACTGGCAATAAAAATAATACTCAGTTCTTTTCATTCGGAATGAAGTTTCCTGTTGTTGAATTGTTATCTGTTTTCGCAACCAATAGCAAATCAGCGATTAAAAAATTCCTGAGTTGAATCAACCGGTCTGTATTGATTAAATCAACATGGCATTTTAATAACTCATGCCATACGGCTTTGTTTTCAGGCGAAGCCCATAATCTCACCTTTCTGCCGTTTTTGTGTGCCTCCGTTACAAAATATTCCAGGCGTTTCCGTTGGGTTTCAGGCAACGCTCCTTTGCCCTTCCATTTTACCAGTCTGGAATACTTGCAACTGGCTATCGGGTAAATATTGCTGGTGGAATCTTTGCCGGTATGTTTAAGGTTTTCGTCTATAAATGCAACGTTGTTGTCCTTTGCCCGGATAAGTTGATAGGTCTTGTTGCCGGTGATTACAATGGTGGCATTCCGCATAGTAAGCCGGCCATTCTCATAACCGCTTAAAATTGATTTGTATTTTTCAAGGATCGGTGCCAAAGCAAGATAGGTTTTGTTTGCATCGGTTTTAAAATCAATCATCAAGGTAATAGGATAATTATTTAGCCCGTTACCAGCTATTTCATTCTCCTTAATATAATTGAGTAAAGGGATTAAATAAAGTTCTTCCAGGGTTCTTTTCTTTTTTAAAAAGGTAAAAGCATGCGCCACTATTAGCTGGTCACCTCTCAAAAAAATATCAACTTCTATGTGCCGGAAGCCATTTTGCAAGGCATCCATTAATGGTCGCTTGTGCCAGAAGTCGTTGTGTGCATAAGCATTGGGAAGAATGGTTTTTTGTGCGAAAACCGCAGGCGTGATCGCAAGAAACAGGATTAACAGCCCGGCGGGTATCAGCTTATGGATCATGTTTGTTATTGGGTTTTAAAGAATGGGTTAAATTTGCAGGACAAAACTAACACCTCAATATGTCTACAACGTTAATATTACATCAGCCAATGGTTACTAATTACTTCCGTATCTTTTAAAAAATTTGCTTATTTAAAAATGGTGTAATGTTGATTACACCGAATAACAACAAACGGTACAATAAAAATATCCGTAAAAAGCAGGTTCGTTTTTTTAATATCAAAGCATCTGTGGCATCTCAATATGAACTTGAAACCCATACAAATTATTTTATACACTATTCAATTCTTTGTTTCCTATAAATAAATTATAGGGGGATTTGTCAGCATCCATTTAATATATTATCATTTGTTGCCGGGTGGATATAAATACCAAAATTATTGAGAACCGCAAATATTGCTCGGGGTTATCGGCAAACCCTCAGGCGATTCTACAAGAGACCATTACAAATACATCCGCCGGGTTGTTGGTTATTTCACTACAATACTTTCGCCAGTAGAAAAATTTGCAAGGTTATTTTGGGTAAAGCCCGTATTGCTGCTTTGATTGTTTTTATGTATGCAGTGGCGAACCGGTTGAATAATTGAAAGTCTATAGCCTTGTAGGCACAGGCCGCCGCTGAATGTCATTTATACTGAGCAAGTGATAAAACCGTGAGTTAGATTTTTATTATGAGCCAGGCAGAAGTACTGTTATTAAGCTTAGGTAGCGTCGTCCGCCGCGGCGGACGGTGTTAAGTGATATTTTTCTCTTACCGGTTTAGCCAAATTATTCTTTCAGCTAAAGCCGTACTTTTTATTGCCTGATTTATTGCCGTCCGCCGTGGTGGACGGGCGTTCAAATCCTTACTAAATGAGATTGGGCCACTGCTTGTGACTACTGTACAAAATCCGGCCTTCAGTATAATCGCAATTTTATGAATGTCAGGAGACGATTTTTATGTATGGGAATGTTTTAAAACATGCCGCGTCTGAAGATGTTTTTATAACAACAGGATAGGTAGTAAGATACAATTTCGTACAATTCTGCTGAATGGTTATTTTTTCGGCTTCCGTAATATTGCCACATTCCTTCATATAACCTGCAAAATGATAGATCGACTGTAGTGTACTGAACATTTTGGTACTATCTATCCAAAACAATTTTTTTGAGACGGATCCTGCTATTTTGTCGATGGTAGGTTCCGCAAAATCAAATTGTCTTTTAATCTTCCCATTTGCGCTATCAAGGTATTCATTCAAGTAACGAAGGATGAGTGATGCATAAAACCGGGCGCTGATCCACGAGGTGGCTGTTTTTTCGTGCAGGTATCGGCTAAAGTTATCAGCAATGGCCTGGTACCTTTTTTCTATCTGCGATTTCTTTTTTGGTATTTCTGCCGGCCAGTTCGTAAATGGCCTTAAAGTATTTTCAAATACCTGCTGCCAGTGATCGAATGTATCGGCTGTTTTATCAAGCGTTACTGGTGATACTACCTGCGAAAGTTCATCCATAAAATCACCCACACTGAAATCCGCAATTCCCTTTTGCAGGTATTTGGACATGGTTTGTGAAACCAGTGGACTAAGAATTTCATTTCCACTTAAAATTTCATTTGAGCTGGTCACCTGGTTGAAAGTGGCTGTAACGAGTGAAAGGAGTGGTGCTGTATTATCAGTCGCCTCCAGCAATTGAACCAGTTCAAATAGCTGTTCCGGAAAGTCAATTGGAAATTCTTTAAAGTAGCCGAGAAAGTTTTCAATTTCATCCTGCCTGTTATTAGCAATCAGCCACGCAATAATATCCCGGTCGTAGAAGCCAGCGCTTCTTCCGTAAGTACCTGGAAACTCATTCCTGATTTTTAAAAGAAATTGAATGTATTCATCCGGTTTTCCGGCTTCTTTAAAGTCATCGCCTAATTCAAAAAGGACATCATTCTCTAACCCCAGGTTTTCTACCAGGTGGGGATGCGTTTGCATAAACTGTTCTATATGCTTCCTGGTAGGTTCCGGCCCTTTTATGTCCTCTACTATATCCCACCAATCTTCCACTAATTGTTCATCCGCTGCTGATATAACCGGGTAATCTTTATTCACTATGCTTTTCTTTATATCGTCATTTTTTGCTGTCTCTGTAGCATAAAGATCATCTCCTTCATTTTCATCATCATCTTCTTCACCATCCTCTATAATATCATCATCTTCTTCTTCATCGTAGTCCAGTTCGTCTTCTTCGGTTAACATATATGTTCGTTCATCCTCTTCGGGTTCCCATTGTTCAATCACCTGGTTTTTATGCGGCGCTAATATTATTTTAGCCGTATCTTTTTCAAGGCAACATTTTTTGTATTTTTTGCCGCTACCACAATGGCAGGGTTCGTTTCTCCCAGGCGTATTCATATTTTATTTGATGATTTCTTTTCAGGAAATTTTTCGCAACAATAGTTATTAATTCTGTCACAAAAAAATTATTGTAATAATGCTTTTGTGACAGTTAATAAAACAATTACAGAAGCAGTATTTGAATCGGTGTATTTCAAAAAGTCGCCTGGATAAAATGCGAAGGGTTGCTAACCTGTTGGAAGAGCCCGGTTAACAACTTTATACCATCGATATGGTTTGCGCACCTATGCGACAATATGAGGTACACCCGTTTATAAATACCTTAAATAATGTTCCGGGTTATCAAGAAATCCCTTTGTAATGCGGTAATGATCAGTTTCTGTATATGGCACCAGTTTCATTTCGGATTCCTGTATTTCGTACAGGCTGGCACCCGGTATGCCCATTAATAGGGGGGAGTGGGTTGCAATAATAAATTGAGCGTTTTTACTTTTTAAAACCTCCAGTATAAACGACATCAGCGATAATTGCTTCAAAGGCGACAGCGCCGCTTCGGGTTCATCCAGCAGGTAAATACCTTTATCGCCAATTCTTGTTTGCAGAATTTTTAAATAGGCTTCGCCATGAGAAAAAGCCTGCATGTTTTCACCATAATCCTTTCGCATCTGCCGTAAATTATAATTCATGCTTTCGCTCATCTTATCAATGATGCTGTCATCCACTACTCCCTTTAATTCGCTGAGGTCACCGGCAATTTTATTTCTTTCCTTATCTACCGAATTAATAAAATCACTAAAATCTTCCGCCCTGAAAAAGAAACCTTTATTGGTCTGTCTTTTCCATTCAATAAAAATATATGGCTGTAGTATGCGGGCAGCCTCAAAACCCGGGTGATTTTTAATATGGCCTCCAATTAACGGAAGGTTGAATTTATAGGCGATACTTTCCAGTAAAGTAGATTTGCCACTACCATTATCGCCTGCAAAAATAGTAACCCGGCTATTGAAAAGAATGTCTTTAGCATACCGTACTGCCGGTATATTGAAGGGAAAAGGGTGTTGCTTTTCAGTGTTGATAGAGAATGATTTTACAAATGGCATAAGCTGTTGCCAGGATTGGCCCGGGTACGAAAGATACAATTACCCTGGATATTTTGCAGCTTAGCGGTGACACCTTTCAAAAAAAAGGTGTCACCGCTAAGCTGCATTTACTCTGGCACAAATTCCTGAAAATGGACCAGGTTGCCATCTTTCAACAACTGAATGTAATAAGATCCCTTCGGAACCTTGGCTGCTGCAGCCACATCAAATGGATAAACTCCTTTTAATAAATCAAGGCCTGGTGAAAGAATGGCCGCTACGCTTCCATCCTGGTTCGCAAGTCGCAATGCATATTTCCCGGCTGTTTCTACCGCTATTTCTACCTGTTGATTCTTGTTATTAATATCTGTAAAGTGTGCAAAGGGCCAGCGTTTACCTTTTGATGTTGTTAAATACACCCGTTCCATTGGTATTGGGTCGTTGAGAGATGCTACTTTGAACTGAATGCCGCCACCACCACAAGGCCCAAGGTACGCCTTATATTCATTACCGGCTTTCGCCTCAAAACCCTCTGTGAGCACAACATGGTCAATCCCCTTCATAAGCACATCTGTACCCTGCCCACCTGAAATAGTTGCATTGGTAGTGATGGCATTGTATTCATAAAATCGATTCCCGCTCAGTGTGCCTCCAATTACGAGTGTTCCGCTTGCTCCGCAAACATCATAAAAATTATCAATCCAGTTGCCCCGTCCAAATGTGCATGCTATAATGGTGCCGGCAGTGTTGTTCACCATCAATTCAGCAACCGGCGACTTGGGTAAACCATTCAGGTATGGTTGCCAGTCCGTTTCGCCGGTGGGGCGAACAAATACACCAATATCCGTACCCACATATACCGTATTGTTTACATCCACTGCAATACTGTGGCAGGCACCATTTGGCAGGGTGCCGCTGCGGTTCGTCCAGTTGGCGCCACTATCCGAACTGGAATATACTTTTTTGCCAGCCTCATATCCGCCAAAACTTGCCCAAAGGGTAACACTGCTGGAAGGGCGGGGCTCAATATCCGTGATATTTACACCGGCAGGATAATCAGGCTTATTACTGATTGTGCTCCAGGTATCTCCTTTATCATCGCTTCTCCAGGTAGTGGTTCCATTACTGGCATATACCCGGTTGCTGTTGCTCGGGCAGGTAGTTAGTACACGGCTGAGGGCAGGGGTTGTTTCAGTTGTTCAACTGGTACCCCGGTTGGTACTTCGGTAAACATTGCTGCCATCACCTGCAAGGATATCGTTGTCGTCAATATAACTGCGGGCCAGTTGGGGAAAGGTGCCACCGTTGGTTGGTGTTATAGGATTAGCGGTTAAGCCGCCGTCGGTTGTTCGTATGATACTGGCGTTTGCTACGTAAACGATATCAAGGGAGTTATTCTGATCAATCAGGCAGTCAAATCCATCGGCACCATAAATGTGGCGATAGGTATTGGTTGAGCCATATTTTACATTGCTTCCGTTATCCTGTGTGCCGACGGCAAGTATGTCATTATTGGGCTCATACCAGTCGGCATGGTAAGTAGCCATAATATGCAGATCCAATGAAGGGAAAGACCAATCTACCCCATCATTGAGGCTCAGTCCCACACCTCCATCCGTGCAGGCAAAAATCTTATTGATATTATTGGGATGATAGGTGAGGTTGTGAATATCAGCATGCACATATTCTGATGCGGCAGCAATATTGTCTTTCCAATAAGTTTCGTTCACCATAGTAGTACCACCATCCGTACTTCGCCAGATATTGAGTCCTCCTGTTATTATTTCATTCGCATCATTCGGGTCTACTTCTATGCACAGGTCATAAAAGGTTTGATCTTCGTTATCGCTGCCATTGGTTGGATAACCGAGAATATTCGGTGTGCTGCAGCGTTGGGTAAAACTACTGCCACTATTGGTGATGCGATAAATGCCGCGGAATACCCCGGATCCAAGGTTGGGGCCACACAAAAGATATACATAATTGCTATTGGCCGCACTAACGCCAATGGCAAGTCTTTCGGCATTGGTAGGCAGACAGGTGATGCCACTGTTATCCCAGGTAAGGCCGCCATCTGTACTGATAAATAATGGATTGGTATTGGTTCCGCCCGCCTGCGTCATGCGTCGTGCCGCGTACATAGTGTTGGGTGTACCTGGTTTAAATTCGATATCTGTAAAAATACCAGTTTGTTCAAGTGTCCAGGATGATCCGCCATTACTGGTTCGGAAAATGCCATCCGTGGTAACCGCAAACAGAATATTCGCATTGATGGGATGTTGAATGAGTTTATATCCAAAATAGCTTCCAGAGTACCGGGGAAAGTACCAGTTTTACTCCAGTTAGCGCCTCACTCTACGGATTTAAGCACTCCTACGGATTCCTGCCTGAAACCATACCCGGTAACAAAACCGCCATGACTTACATCTCCATCGCCGGTAAGCGCATAAATGGTGCTGGCATTGCTATGACTAACTACCAGGCCACTAATGCCACTGGAAGGAAGGTCATCGGTTAGTACAGTCCAATTAGTGCCGTTGTCTACACTTTTCCAGATTCCGCCCTGGGGCAGGCCGATGTAGAGGACGGCTTCGTTATTGGGATCAAAAGCAATACAGTTAACCCTTCCATAACCACTATTATAACCCGTTCCATAGCGTGTAATAGCAGTTGGTCCGTAGTTAGTCCAGGTGCCATAGGAAAAATTAGTGACCTGGTTTGTTTTTAACTGACCTTTGGACTTTTGTAATTCATTCATGCCATCCCATATTTTTTGGGTGATATCATGGCGTATGTTTCCGTTAGAATCTAGTCGGGATGCGTGGAAATATCTAAATCGTTTCCAGTGGATATAGGCATTTTCAAATTCTTCGTCGCCTACTGCTGTTTGTTGCTTGTTTAATAATGGCGTACGGCCGTAATTATAATATTGGTACACTTCCTGCATGATATCTGCCAGGCGTGTTTTTGTTGCCAGCCTTTGCTGTAATGCCGGTGGAATTTCTTGTGCAGCCGCAACTAAAATGTAGAAAAATGTAGCCACAAATGCAAAGCTTTTATAGAATGTTGATGTCATAATTGTTATTTTTTATTATTAAAAACATGACAGCCATATCCCTGAATCCTGAATGCTGTACTTTTTTGTTGAAATAAGTTGAAGTTTGTGGATCGTTTTAAACAAAGCACAAGTTTAAAAATCCCGGATGACTGGTAGCAATGCCGGAAAATCTGCCAGGACTTCATTTCAACGAAATGGGAAACTTATTTGACGGGATGTTATTTTACTTAAATGTTATTGCTATTGATTTAATTTCAAAGCTGCCAACTCCGCTTTCAATTGCTTGTTTTCATTATTTAACCGGAACATATAACGGTATAGTTCTTCTACTTTTTCGAGTAATCTTTTTTGCATATCACCCAGCTCAACTCCTTGTTGTGCATTCACATCAGCGGCTGATGGGATACCTGGTAAATGTTTGCTGGCCATAACAGAACGTTCCAGGCTTTCCAGCGAAGGAAGGTGATAATTATCTTCAAAAACGTAGTCGGGCCAGGAGGCATTGAGCTGCATTTTTAATTCTTCACAGATCACTTTACCGTCGATACTCAGTTTATAGCCAGCCGCCGGAACAATGCTGCTGCTCCCAAAAACAACATTGCCTGTTACATGAAGCGGCGCAGTTGGAATGCTGGTGCCAATTCCCAGTCTGCCACTACTATCGATGGCCATTGCAAAACTACTGATTACCGCCTGGTCGGCGGTGCCGGTGGTACTGGAATAATAATAACTAAGTCTTCCGACACTGGGCGAAAATTGCCAGAAACTGCCATATCCGGTGCCCATAAATTTATATCCATTCTGGTATCTTATATTAAAACCAAGGGAGGGGAACTAATAGGGACAAAAGTACTGATACCAGGGAGGTTATTGCCGGTGGCTGCAATAAACTGGGTGTTGCCTGCAGGATCGTGTACCTGCAACCTGGCTTCGGTGGGTGTGGTAGTGCCAATGCCAACATTACCGTCAGCCTGTATAACGAACAGCGAGGTGTAGGCAGGTACCGATGCGTTTGCCAGCCCGGTTACATTGGATATATTATAACGTAGTTTACCGGTACTCCGCTCCAGGTATAGAATGGATCCAAAACCATTTGACATATATTTACGTGATCCATCTGTAAACAGGTTGAAACCAATCAGCGGTTCATTATTATCTAGCGATAAACCACCGCTACCCAATGGACCGAATAATCCCTGTGATATGTTATCAGTAGTAGCTACATGTAACTTTCCATAGAGTGGATCCACCACACCAATTCCAACATTTTTGGGCCATTATTAAATTTGCTGCAAAAAAGGAGACAAAAACGATCGTTAGTTTTTTCATAACCGTGTTTTTAAATGAATGAAAGCATCAAAGTACCAAAAAACCGGATTTGATGCAAGTCCTATTTTGTAGCTGGTGAGTTCCGTTAAGTAGTCGTTTGTTTTTTTAATTGCCTGTAATGGGAGTATCGTACACTGGGGTATTCTGCCTGGTAGGTTTCTAAAACTCCGAGGGAACGAAATCTTTTGTTTTTACCATCCCGGCTCTATTGCATTTTTTACCCGTTTACTTTTCAGTTCCGGGCAGTATGAATCTAGGAAACGGGCTAAATTGTTTTAATAATATTCCACTGTCGTGTCAACTTTGATTTGTCAGAGATGAGTTCTCCTGGTGAGTCACACTTTCGGGGTGACTCACCAGGAGAACTCGCAAATTAATACGTCACTTTTTGCGTAACCTGACTCTACAACAACTGAACAAAAACGGGTACCTTTCACTACTTCGAGTTTACTAGCCGCTTTCCGGCCTTTATAAATACAACCATAAAACCGTTTCTCCAAAACCAGTGATTTTACTATAGATTTGCAATTTTAGTAACCCTGATACTCAATTTATTATCTATACATGAAAATTACCCAACCGTAATGAGCGCTTCAGCAACAGTGAGTGAGCAATTTGATGCATGGAGGGTATGTGTGATTGTTCCTACCTATAACAACGCTACCAAACTCGCAGAGGTATTGGAGGATGTTGCTGCTTTTACAAAAAACATTATTGTGGTGAATGATGGATCAACGGACAATACCCTTGAGATTGTAGAACGATTCCCTTTTGTTCAGCGAATAACCTATCCAACAAATGTAGGAAAGGGATGGGCACTTCGCAAGGCCTTTGCCTATGCCGGCCAACTCAATTATCAATACGCCATTACCATTGATTCGGACGGGCAACATTTTGCCAAAGACCTGCCTGCATTTATCGAAAAACTTAATTCAGAACCTAAAGCCATCATCATCGGTGCAAGAAATATGGACCAGGCAAGTGTTCCCGGTAAAAGTAGTTTTGGCCATAAATTCTCCAACTTTTGGTTTAAGGTGGAAACGGGTATCAGCAGTCCCGACACGCAATCCGGCTACCGGTTGTACCCGATATATTTATTGAACAATATTCACTTCATCACCCGCAAATACGAATTTGAAATTGAGGTGTTGGTAAGGGCCGCCTGGAAAGGTATCCCGGTGGTATCAGTTCCGGTTTCGGTGTATTATCCGCCAAAAGAAGAACGTATTTCTCATTTCAGGCCATTTAAAGATTTTACAAGAATTAGTATTCTCAATACTTTCCTGGTATTGATTACATTTCTATACATAAAACCCAGAGATTTTTTCAGGACAATTTTTGAAAAAAAAAAGTGGAAGCAATTATTAAATGATCATCTTTTTCACTCACCGCATACGGATCTTAATAAATCACTTTCTATAGGTTTTGGAATATTTATGGGCATAGTGCCCATCTGGGGATTCCAGTTGGTGGTAGGCATCGCATTGGCAATGTTATTCAGGTTAAATAAAATACTGGTGATCATTGCGGCCAATATCAGCATCCCCCCCATGATCCCAATCATTATTTTTTTAAGTTATCAATCAGGGGCAATGTGGATGGGAGATCATGCGGGCCAATTGGAATTTAGCCGAAATATTACGCTCGAATCTATTCAAAAGAATCTTCAACAATATATTTACGGAAGCATTAGTTTAGCTATTTTGTCTGGTTTGGCAGCGGGTTTGTTTACGTTTATCTTATTGAAATTATTTAAAAGAAAATCTGCGTTTACGGGTTAACAGCGATCTACATGTCTACAGTATTCATCCATATTTACAGGTATTTCGAAAAACACCGGATGTTTTTTTTTATCTCACTGGCAGTAAGCTTTCTGCTGACCGGCTATTTTGCTATGCAGGTAAAATTTGAAGAGGATATTTCAAAAATTTTACCCAGGGATAAAAAGATAGATCAACTCAACCAGGTTTTTGCCAATTCCAAATTTTTGGATAAGTTGGTGGTTACGGTGTCTTTAAAAGATAGCAATGCCAGGGCTGAACCGGATAGCCTGGTAGCTTTTGGGGAGAATTTTGTAAATGCTGTTCATAACAAACTCGCGGCATTCATTACCACAATAAATGATAAGGTAGATGATAGCCTGGCACTTGGGCTATTTAGTGCCGTTAGTGATCATTTACCCATTTATTTAAATGAAACCGATTACGTTTCTATTGATAGTATGATTACTCCGCCCAGGGTAAAGGAAACACTGGAACAAAATATCAGAACGCTTAGTTCTCCCGCCGGCTTTGCACTTAAAAGCATGATCAGTAACGATCCGGTGGGCATTAGCTTTTTAGGGTTAAAGAAATTGCAGCAATTACAGTACGATGAAAATTTTGAGCTGTACGATAATTATGTAGTAACAAAAGATCACCGGCACCTTGTATTATTTATTCAACCTGCTTTTTCTCCTAATAATACCGGTAAAAATGCTTTGCTGCTAAAAGGGTTGGATGAAGTGATTGATAGCCTCGGGACCACTGGTTTTAAAAATACCACCGCTACTTATTTCGGTGCCACCGCAGTATCTGTCGGCAATGCGTTGCAATTAAGAAGCGACTCTTTATTAACACAGGGCATCACAGTACTTTTTATCATTGTATTTTTAGGATTGTATTTCCGTAAAAAACGGGCGCCTTTTATTATCCTGGTACCGGTGGTATTTGGGGCCTTATTTTCTTTAGCCGCTGTCTATTTTATAAAGGGAAGTATTTCGGTGATTGCGCTGGGAACGGGGTCGGTTATATTAGGGATTGCAGTCAATTATTCATTGCACCTGTTTAATCATTACCGCCATGCCAACAGCATTGAACAGGTGATTGCCGACCTGGCGTTCCCGTTAACCATCGGCAGCCTTACTACCGTTGGCGGCTTTTTATGCCTGGCGTTTGTAGAATCAGAGATGTTGAAAGACCTTGGCCTTTTTGCAGCTTTTAGTTTAATAGGAGCATCCCTTAGTTCGCTTATTTTTCTTCCACATTTTATTGCCTCAAAAAAAGAACAAAGGGAGCATGTTGCCAGCCAGTTATCATGGATAGATAAGATAGCCGGCTACCGGCCCGAGTACAATAAGATGATTGTAGCAGGGATCGTTATGTTGACAATCCTTTTTGCCTGCACCGCCCGAAAGGTGAGTTTTGAATCAGACCTCGACCGAATGAATTTCATGTCGGAAAAACTAAAGAAAGCCGAGTTCGATCTGAATAAAATAAACCAGTATGCGTTAAAGTCCGTTTACCTGGTTACAGAAGGGAAAACCCTGGAAGAAGCATTGGTAAACAATGAAAAAATTAACACGCAAATTGAGGAGCTCAAAGATAAAGGGATCGTAAAAAAATATTCCGGCGTTTCTTCATTGATCATTTCCGACAGTTTGCAGCAACAAAGAATCAGGCGCTGGAAAGCTTACTGGACCATTGAAAAGAAACAACAACTGTTCAGCACGTTGGAGAAAGAAGGACAGTCGCTGGGCTTTAAATTGTCGGCATTTGATCAATTTAAAAATCTGTTGAACAAAGAATTTCAACTGGTTGATAAAATTCAAATGACTGCCATCCGGAAAAATTTCCTGGATGATTATATTACCGAAAAGCCCGGTAAGTCGACCGTGGTAACATTGATAAAATGTGCGGCTGATAAAAAGCCATTGGTTTACCAGGCATTTGAAAATGAGCCAGCCATCACCGTGGTTGACAAGCAATACCTCACTGCTAAATTTGTTGATATCATCAACGCCGATTTTACCAGTATCGCATTAATGTCTTCCATCCTGGTGTTTTTGGTGTTGCTGCTTACATACGGACGCATTGAACTTACCCTGGTTTCTTTTATTCCCATGTTCATTTCGTGGATATGGATTTTGGGTATTATGGGTATGTTTGGCATAAAGTTTAATCTCATTAATATTATTGTTTCGGCGCTTATTTTTGGCCTGGGCGATGATTACAGTCTTTTTATAATGGATGGTCTTTTGCGGGAGTATAAGACCGGCAGAAAAAATTTATCCTCTTATAAATCTTCTATCTTCCTGTCGGCCATTACTACCATTGCAGGATTGGGTGTATTGATTTTTGCACAGCATCCTGCCTTGCGGTCCATCGCTTTAATTTCAATTATCGGCATTGTTTCCGTTGTATTAATGTCGCAAATTTTAATTCCATTCCTGTTTACAATACTCATACAAAACAGGGTAAATAAAAAACGGTTTCCATGGACGCTGACCGGCTATGCCAGGTCTGCATTTGCCTTCTGCTATTTTGTTTTTGGAGCCATCCTGTTAACTATTCTTGGGCTGATTTTTGCAAAACTCAATCCGTTCAACAAAGAAAAAGGGAAATTGGTGTATCACATCATACTATCTAAATTTTGCTGGTCGCTTATGTACATTATGGCGAATGTAAAGAAGGAGATCATTAATCTGCATAAAGAAAATTTTTCGCAACCGGCGGTGATTGTTTGTAACCACCAGTCTTTCCTGGATATTTTATCGATGGTGATGTTGCATCCCAAATTAATTTTGTTTACCAATAACTGGGTTTGGAATTCACCTGTATTTGGTGCAGTGGTGCGGATGGCAGATTATTTCCCGGTGGAGCAGGGAGTGGAAAACAGCATTGACCTAATCAGGGAAAGAGTGAACCAAGGGTATTCGGTAGTGATATTTCCGGAAGGTACCCGTTCTGCGGACGGCCATATAAAACGGTTTCACAAGGGTGCTTTTTATTTGGCAGAAAAACTACATATTGATATTCTACCCATTCTTATTCACGGCACGGGTTATACGATGACCAAGGGTGATTTTTTGTTAAAGAATGGAAAGATCACCATCGACTTATTGCCAAGGATAAAGCCGGGAGATGAACGGTATGGAATTGGCTACTCATCAAGGGCCAAAGGCATTGGCAGGTATTTCAGGGATCAGTATAAACAGGCCGTAGCCCGTATTGAACAGCCTGCTTATTTCAAGGGCAGGCTTATTTATAACTATTTGTACAAGGGCCCCGAGCTGGAGTGGTACATGAAAATAAAAGTTTCGCTGGAAAAAAATTACCAGTTGTTTCATGACCTGTTGCCAAAAGAAGGGAAGTTGCTGGACATCGGTTGCGGGTATGGGTTGATGTCGTATATGCTGCATTTTACAGCTATGCAACGGGAGATAACCGGCATTGATTATGATGAAGAAAAAATAAAAACAGCCAGTCATTGTTTTGATAAAACGGCCAATATTAATTTCCAATATGCAAATGCACTGGATTTTTCTTTTGAAAACTATGATGGTATCATTTTGTCAGATATCCTTCATTATTTACAGCCCGCTGAGCAAATTCAATTGGTTGAAAAATGTATTCATCACCTGCAGCCCAATGGAAGCATCATTATCAGGGATGGCAATGCGGATTTGCAAAAAAGGCATACCGGTACCCGGCTCACAGAATTTTTTTCTACCCGTTTCTTTGGCTTTAATAAAACAACGGGTAAAGGATTATCCTTTTTGCCGGGCAATTTAATCAGCGATATTGCCGCAAGGAATAATATTGCATACAGCGAAATTGATGAAGCGAAATTTACGTCCAACATCATCTATTTATTAAAAAACTAATCATTCATTTGGCACCAGATCAGTACGATATTGTAATTATTGGAAGTGGCATGGGAGGCCTGGTATGTGGAGACATATTAAGCCGGGAAGGGTATAAAGTGTGCATTCTTGAAAAGAACAAACAGATTGGTGGTTGCCTGCAAATTTATGTACGGGATAGGGTGATTTTTGATTCGGGGGTTCATTACCTGGGAGGGCTGGATAAGGGCCAGAACCTATACCAGGTTTTTAAGTACCTCGGTATAATGGATCAACTGAAGTTGAAAAAAATGAATGTCGATGTTTTTGACAAAATAATTACGGAAAACGATGAAAAGGAATATGTGTATGCCCAGGGCTTTGAAAATTTTGTGCAAAAATTGCTGGTGAATTTTCCGGATGAAGAAAAAGCACTCAGGCTTTATTGTGATAAGATTAGGGAAGTTTGCGCCAGGTTTCCTTTGTATAACCTAAGGCCAGGTGGACGCTTAGGGGAAAAGGTAGATGTGATGGAAATTGACACCAAAACATTTATTGAATCTATTACCAGCGATACAAAATTGCAGTCGGTACTGGCAGGTAATAATATGCTGTATGCCGGTCAACCGGGCAAAACGCCTTTCTATGTGCATGCCATGATACTGAACAGTTATATTGAAAGCTCCTGGAAATGCATCAATGGTGGTTCGCAGATCGGGCATTTGATGGCAAAGAATATTCAAAGCTGCGGCGGCGTCATCAAACGCCATTGTGAAGTAAAAAAAATAGTCGTTGAAGCCGGGAAAGTGAGTTACGTAACAGTTGATGATGACCGGCGGATCTATGGGAAATATTTTATCTCCAACATCCATCCTGTGAAAACGCTTGAAATGACGGAAACGGATATAATAAAAAATGTATTCCGGAACAGGATAAAAAGCCTGGAGAACTCTATCTCCACGTTTACCCTCAATATCATTTTTAAGGAAAATGCATTCAAATATTTTGAACACAATTATTATTATTTTAAAGATGGACAGGTGTGGAATATGACGGATTATACCGAAGATAACTGGCCACTGGGATATGTGATCTTTTCATCTGCAGGTAAAACAAAGGAATATGCCACGGCTATGACTATACTGGCGTACATGCGGTACGACGAAGTAGGGCAATGGGAAAATACCTTCAATACCGTTTCAGCAGAAGATGACCGGGGGGCTGATTATGATGCTTTTAAAAAATACAATGCCGAAAAATTAATTGATTGTGTAGAAGAAAAATTTCCTGGGTTAAGGGATTGTATTCAAAATTATTATACCGCCACACCGCTTTCTTATCGTGATTATATAGGAAATGGCGATGGATCAATGTATGGAATTGTTAAAGATTACAAGGATCCTTTAAAAACCTTTATCTCTGCACGTACCAAATTGCCCAATCTTTATTTTACAGGGCAAAATCTTAATTTGCATGGTATATTGGGAGCAACGATGAGTGGGTTGGTTACCTGTATTGAATTTATGGGTAACGAAAGTATTATTGAAAAAATAAAAAATGCTTAAAAGAAAAAAAACCTGGAAACGGGTGCTATATATTTTCGGGGGATTTTTGATATTACTGGCAGCACTCATTATTTATGTTGTAACGGTATCCAATATCAAATCACCATCGTTAAAAGAGGAGAGCAGTTTACACTTACAGCGACAGGAACCCACCAAAGGCTTCTACACATTACAAAATAATTGGTTCAGAAAAAGTAACAGCGGTTTGTACGAATTATATGTTGAAGGTAATCCATCTGAACGGGGAGTATTTAATGGTAAACTGACAAAAGAATTGGTTGTAAGGCAGGAAGATCATTTT
>JBBQTL010000010.1:0-57312 GCA_038213285.1 Chitinophagales bacterium | reverse complement strand
ATCGTAGCAGTTGTGTTTGGTATTTCAATTTTTGGACTAACCGGTACCGCAGTTTCCCAGGCCAAAATAGGCTTTATCAGCACAGAAGAGTTGATTGGTTCTATGCCCGAAGCAGAAAAAGCCAATACAGAATTACAGGAGTATCAGACAGCACTACAGCAACAGGGTGCTTCTTACTACAAAGAGTTAAATGAATTGGATAGCTTATTCGCTAAAGATTCAGCCACCATGAGTAAAGCAACCAAGGAACTGAAAAGAAATGATATGATTGCATTGTATCAAAAAGTTCAGGGATGGCAACAAACCATGCAACAGATGATTGGTGAAAAGCAGCAGGCTTTATTGGGACCGATCCAAAAAAAGGCAATTGACAATATTAAGTTAGTGGCAAAAGAAGGTGGCTATGCTTACATATTTGAAGCAGGGTCTTTATTGGTAAGTCCGCCATCAGATGATATTTTACCATTGGTTAAAAAGAAATTGGGTATTAAAGATCCGGTACCGGCAGCTAAACCCGCAGCAGGCAAACCGAATAATTAATTGAATTAAAATTCTATACACTAAAAAGCCATCCTTTTTTTAAGGATGGCTTTTGTATTTTTGATAAATGAACAATGGTCCAGTCGGAGTTTTTGATAGTGGTTATGGAGGGCTTACTGTATTAAAGAAAATTGCTGAAAGGCTTCCGCAATACGATTATATTTATCTCGGTGATAACGCCCGTGCACCTTATGGCCCACGCAGTTTTGATACAGTTTATCAATACACACTGCAGTGTGTTCAGTGGTTTTTCAGGCAGGGTTGTCCGCTGGTTGTACTTGCCTGTAATACTGCATCGGCAAAAGCATTGCGAACCATTCAGCAAAAGGACCTGCCATTCATTGATCCGGATAAAAGGGTTCTTGGTGTTATCAGGCCTACAACGGAAATCATTGGAAATTTTACGAGGAATAACCAGGTAGGTATATTGGGGACAAGTGGTACAGTGCAATCAAATTCGTATCCTATTGAGATTGGAAAGTTTTTCCCTGGTATCAAGGTTTACCAGCAAGCTTGTCCAATGTGGGTTCCATTAATAGAAAATAACGAACACCTTTCCCCGGGTGCCGATTATTTTATAGAAAAAAATATCCACCAACTATTGGCCCAATCTTCTAATATAGATACCATCTTACTGGCTTGCACACATTATCCATTGCTCCTGGATAAAGTAAAGCAATTCGTTCCTGAAGGCACTACCATTTTATCACAGGGTGAAATTGTTGCCAACAGTTTGGCTGATTATTTAAAAAGACATTCCGGACTGGAGGAGAAGTGTACCAAAAACAGCCAACTTGCTTTCTATACCACCGACTCCGCTGAAGATTTTGATAATCATGCGGCAGTTTTCTTTGGGAAACCGATAAAATCAACCCACTTGGAACTTTAATTTCAAATAATTTACAAATCGTATTTCTTCTTTCGCAATTTATTATTACCTTCGCCGTCCTTTCACAAGCAGCAGGGATGGTGCCCTGATGAATGTAGATTAAAATGCTTTAGTAAATAATTTTTGTAAAAGGAAAAACTTAATACAATGCCAGGTAAAAAAAGAACATACCAACCACACGTCCGCAGAAGAAAACATGTACATGGATTTCGTCAGCGCATGCAAACAGCTAATGGCCGTAAGGTTTTAGCCAGCCGTCGTAAAAAAGGTCGTACTAAATTGACCGTTTCTGACGAACGCTTTGGTAAAAAATAAACTACCCTCCCTAAATGGGAATTCAAAGTATAAAATATAGGCTTTCCATTTGGAAAGCTTTTTTTATTTTGCAACCTTGGAGAAAAAAATACGATACACGCTGGGTAAATCAGACCGGTTAAAAAGTCGGAAGGAAATTGAGCAACTTTTTAAAACAGGCAAGACATTTACTGTTTTCCCCTTCAGGGTCTTGTATATAATAAAACCAGTCGTTGTACTGGTAAATATCGGCCAGCCAACTGCAATTTCCCATCTTCAGACAGGCTTTACAGTAAGTAGCCGTCATTTTAAAAAAGCGGTTGATAGAAACCGGGTTAAACGCCTGATGCGGGAAGCTTACCGGCTTCAAAAATATGAACTGCAGTTATCACCTCAACTGGATAAGAGTAGTCTTTCTATATTTTTGATTTATGTTGGAAAAGAAATACCTGAGTATAAATTGGTGTATGAAAAAACAAGTGCTGTATTAAAACGATTAATTAGATTAATGAATGAAACAACGTAATCGTTCTTTAGGGCAAGTTGGAAGAGTCGCAAGTCTCCCATTTATAGGCCTGATAAAACTGTATCAGTTGATCATTTCTCCCTGGCTGGGCAATCAATGCCGATATACGCCTACCTGCTCTCAATATGGAATTGAAGCGTTGCAAAAGTATGGCCCCATAAAAGGCTTGTGGCTTACCATTAAAAGAATTGCCCGATGCAATCCATGGGGCGGGCATGGGCACGATCCGGTACCATAGTTGATCGCCTCCATTTCCTGTAGATTTATGAATCCCCATTGTTTCTTTATAATAAAAATGGCGAAAGATGTATTTGAGTTGAATATTTCGAAAGTTATTTTATTGGGACATTTAATTTTACTATTTCCAATAAAAAAGCTGCAACATTATATTGCAGCTTTTTTTAAAGAAGGTGATCTCAATTATTTTGACGCCGCATCAAATCGCTCAGATGCTTTGCTCCAGTTAACTACATTCCAGAATGCAGCCAAATAATCTGCCCGCTTATTCTGATATTTCAGGTAATAAGCATGTTCCCACACATCGCAACCTAAGACAGGTGTACCTTTTACCTCGGCCACATCCATCAAAGGATTATCCTGGTTGGGTGTGGAAGAAATTTCCAGTTTACCATCCTTTACAATCAGCCATGCCCAGCCACTACCGAAACGGCCAACACCTGCTGCCGAAAATTTTTCTTTGAAAGCATCAAAGGAAGCAAATGCTGTTGTGATTGCATCGCCCAAATCTCCTGATGGTACGCCACCAGCACCAGGTGCAAGACTCTCCCAAAAAAAACTATGGTTCCAATGTCCGCCGCCGTTGTTGCGTACAGCCGGACTAATGGCACCTGCAACGGCTACCAATTCTTCAATTGTTTTATCTTCATTTGGAGTGCCGGTTATCGCCTTATTCAGGTTGTCAACGTAGGCCTGGTGATGCTTTCCATGGTGTATTTGCATGGTTAAAATGTCGATATGTGGCTCTAATGCATCGTGTGCAAAGGGAAGAGCCGGTAATGTAAATGCCATATTTTTTTTTATTTATTGGTTGAAAATGAATTTGAGGAATTGATTATACAAATTTAGTGGGGTTATATGTAGTTGACAAATACAATGCCGTTTCATTTTTTTTAGGAATGTGTTGTGAGATATTGACATGATAATTGTTTATCGTATTTCCCCATTAAAAAACGTATGCGAAAAATCATTTTCCTTTTATGCTGTTGTGTTACCTGTGGGAATTGTTTTACGCAATCTCCAGCTAAAACTGACAGTACAAAACCCAATATGGGCCAAACTTTAAAAGCAAATGTAAATATTCGAAATAGTTTAAAACCGGAATTGTGTATTTTCCCCAATCCTGCCAGGAATAAAATTACGGTTCAGGTCAAAAATTTTAATCCGGGAATGGTGGCGGTAAAATTGGTAGATGTAAAGGGCAAATTGATACGGGAAGATAACCGCTTGTTAACACAAGGAACTGAAGACGTAATTATGTTTTTAATGCTGAAGGCAGGTATCTATTTTATAATGGTAAGTGACCAAAGTAAAGTGGCGAGAAAAAAGTTAGTGATATACTGATCATCTTCTGGCTTTAAAAAAATCCTTCATCAACTGCGCACATTCATCCTTTAACATTCCACTAGCTATCAAGGTTTTTGGATGAAAAGGAGATAGGTTACCAGCCACACGTTTGTATCCATTTTTTTCATCTTCTGCTCCATATACCACTTTCCCAATTTTACTCCAGTACAGTGCACCACTGCACATCAGGCAGGGTTGTACAGTTACATACAACGTGGCATCAGGTAAATATTTACTGCCTAAAAAATTAAAAGCCGCTGTTAAGGCAATGATTTCCGCATGAGCCGTACTGTCCGTTAATTTTTCTACCTGGTTATATCCCCTGGCAATAATCCTTTCGTTCATCACTATGATGGCTCCTACAGGAACTTCTCCTTCTTTATACGCCCGCTGCGCCTCTTTTAAAGCATGTTGCATATAATGCTCATCTGTCATACAAATTCGTTTTACTACCTTGCTGTAAATTTATTGCTATGGAAGATATGAATCATTTAATTGCGATGCGTTCCTATTTTGAATCAGGGGCTACAAGGTCTTATCAATTTAGAAAGGAAAAATTAACCAAACTGAAGCAAGCCATTCACGAATACTCCCTTCAGATACAGGAAGCATTATATACCGATTTAAAAAAGAGCCCCGAAGAATGCTGGGTAACCGAAACCGGATTTTTATTGTCTGAAATAAGCAATGCAATAAACAATCTAAAAAAATGGATGGCTTCTAAAAAAGTAGGCACCAACCTGCTTAATCTTCCATCTGCAAGTTATGTAATGACGGAACCGTTGGGTATTGTTCTGATTATTGGCCCATGGAATTACCCGTTGCAATTATTATTTACGCCGCTAGTTGGCGCCATTGCTGCAGGTAATTGTGCTGTGTTAAAACCATCCGAGTTTGCACCTGCTGTAACTGCTGTTATGAAGAAAATAATAGATGCCACTTTCGAAAAGCAATATGTTCAATTGATAGAGGGCGATGGCGCAGTAATCATCCCAGCATTAATGAACAATTTTGTTTTCGATCATGTTTTTTATACCGGAAGCACCACTGTAGGAAAAATAATCTACCAGATGGCAGCAAATAACCTGGTGCCGGTAACGCTGGAATTAGGCGGTAAAAGCCCATGTATTGTAGAATCTGATGCAGATATAACGGTAGCTGCTAAACGAATCGCTATGACGAAATTTTCAAATGTAGGGCAAATGTGTGTAGCACCCGATTATTTGCTGTTACATGCTTCTGTAAAAGATGATTTTGTGAAAGCTTTCAAAAATGCATTATCCAGTTTTTTTGGAGAAGATGCAGCTAAAAGCGATGAGTACGGGAAAATAATAAATGAAAAACAATTTGACCGCTTAACTGCCTACCTGAAGCAGGGAGACATACTCGCAGGGGGAAAAAGCAACCGGGAAAAATTATATATTGAACCAACTATTATGGATAACGTATCGCTTGGTTCCCCGGTTATGAACGAGGAAATATTTGGGCCCATACTTCCAGTAGTTAGCTTTACCACAATGGATGAAGCAAAGGCGATTATTAACCGGTATAAAAACCCGTTGGCATTGTATGTTTTTACATCGGGTAAAGAAAAGGAAGAAGAATGGTTGAACACTGTTTCATTTGGAGGTGGCTGTGTAAACAATGCGGCACTGCACTTAACCAATCATCATTTACCTTTTGGGGGCAGGGGTTTTAGTGGTACCGGTAATTACCATGGTAAATTTTCATACCAAACATTCAGCCATAAAAAAGGGGTCATGAAATCACCTACGTGGTTTGACCCGGCAGTAAAGTATCCTCCATTTAAGGGAAGACTAAAATTATTTAAATGGTTGATTAAATAATCTATTCACTGTTAGATAGAGGAACAAAAGGGCTGGAGATAAGATATACAACCAATATGTTTTCAAAAAATAAATATTCAAAGATTAAGCTAACCGGGATCGCATTATTATGGTTAATGATCAGCTTTACCATTTATGTTGCGAATGCCAACAGAAACTCCAAAAACATGACTACAAGGCAAAAAATTTTAAAAGCGGTTTATCCAGCATTGATATGGTTCAGTAAAGTAACTGGCACTAATACTACCTCACTTGCTAATACCCCGGTAAGTCCTGCAGTATCTTTCTATACATTAACGGCTCAACTAAATGATGGAAAACCGCTAAACTTAAATGAATTTAAAGGAAGAAAGATATTGCTGGTGAATACTGCTTCTGACTGTGGATATACCCGCCAATACGAAGGATTGGAAAAACTTTACCGGGAACATAAGGAAGACTTGGTGGTACTTGGTTTTCCGGCAAATGATTTTAAAGAACAGGAAAAGGGTACAGACGCAACCATTGCCGCTTTTTGCAAACGCAACTTCGGGGTTAGCTTTCCCTTAATGAATAAAACGAGGGTCATCAAAGGAACGGGCCAAAATGAAATATTTGAATGGCTTACGAATAAAGATAAAAATGGTTGGAACGACCAGGCTCCAACTTGGAATTTTTGTAAATATCTTATTGATGAGAAAGGCTGTTTGGTTCGTTTTTTTGCATCTTCGGTAGATCCAGCGGATTATAAAATACAGGAAGCGATTGCTAAGTAAGTTGATTGAACCAGCCGCTTCATAAACTTGCAAACCTTAAAATAAATAACCGACCTAAATATCTGAAAATATTAATAAAAAGGCTATTTTAGAAAATTATTGTGGAATGCTCTTCCTGCTTGATTAAAACCCGGATTGCTCATTCGTTATATTTACTCATAATAAAATAATCACAAATAAAGTCAGCAAAGCTGAGGCTAAAGATATGCTATGGAGAACCTGTTCATTCAAAAGGACTATGAAGCAATCGTTTTGAGAATTAATTCAATTTCGCCATTGTCGGAAAGGCAATGGGGTAAAATGGAAGTGAACCAGATGGTGGTACACCTGAAAGATCAATTGGATATTGCGCTGGGAAATAAACCGGCTACAGCACAAGGACCCATTATACTGAGAACAATTATTGGCAGAAGGCTTGCATTATACCTACTGCCGTGGATAAAAGGAAAATTGAAAACGCCAAAAGAGATGGATGCATTAAAGAACGGAATCATCATTACTGATTTTGAAAGCGACAAGCATTTGTTACTCATGCGCATGGAGGAGTTTGTTTCGGCTAAGGGATTCGCTTCGCATCCTTTCTTTGGGAAAATCAACAATAAGGATTGGGGAAGACTGGCATGGAAACATATCAATCATCATTTGCTTCAATTCGGTGCTTAATAATAAAATTAAGATGCTCACGAAAACTGATATTGAAAAATATTTTATGGCAGAAAAAAGCGAAAGCCTGCTGTTTATTATTATTGGGACAACTGCCATTTTGTTGTCACTCATTTTTTTCTTTTACCTTAAATCCAATTGGTATAAAGGCGCTTCTATCCCACTTTTAATCGTTGGGATAATGCACCTTGTAGTGGGAACCATCATTTTCAAAAGAAGCGATAAAGACCGTATAAGAGTGGTATATGCATTAAGTATGAATCCGGGCGAGATCAGATCAAAAGAAATTCCAAGAATGGAATTGGTAAATAAAAAGTTTGTTACGTACCGTTATACGGAAATTGGTTTGTTGATGGCGGGATTAGCTCTACTGTTTATTTTCAGGGTACAACCCGATAAGAGATTCTGGGTGGGGCTTGGGTTGGCTTTGGCGATAGAGGCGGCTGTTAGTTTAGGGGCTGATTATTTTGCTGAAAAAAGAGCTGTTACATACACCAGTCAGCTTAAGAGTTTGAAATCCTGATTTGATAATTCGGATAACTATCTTGTAGTGTCAAAATCAAATTGTACAATGGCTGGAATTACTTTCATTTACAGCATAAACTCGTCTTTATAACAGATTTAACCGGACATTGATAAAAAATAGCAGGTGCCCTGAGCGGCTAACAACGCTTTGACTGCCCTATTAAAAAAAATGGTAGCTTAACTAAGTGGAATCTGAATTTCATTGAATGGATGCAGTATGAAAAACGGCCAGCCATTAATAGCTGACCGAAAATCCAACATCCATTAAAAGCATCCAATTATTTTGGGGTTATAATCTTATCGTCATTTGCTTATTTATTCACCGCTATCGCTTCCTGTAACTATCCCCGTCTTTGCAATGGCCTGTTTGCTTTATTTCGTAAGTTTTGATTCCGCATAGACTTAATCAATAGTTGCCGAAATCTTCCTTCTGCATTAAAAATGCGGTTCATTCTTTGTTGTCCCAGGATTTTTGTAAACTGATCTTTATAACTTTTCCGAAGGTTCAAAACTTTCTCATCACGATCCAATACATCTACATCATCTTTTATAGTTGACCTTAATTCTTTGGCATATTGATTATAAACCGGCCAGAATTTTTGAGCTTCTTCAGGCGTAAGTGCCAGCTCTTTACTTATGAATGCTATCTTAAGTGCTTCTATATCCTGTTGCTTCTTTTCTGATGGAAGTTCTGTTTCCTGTGCCACTGCGAAACCTGCAATGCTCACAAATATCCATACCAGGTAAATCTTTTTCATGCTTCTTTCCTCCTAATTAATTGTTGGTGTTGATTGTTCTATTTCCTTTAAATATTGTTCTAATGTTGATTCATCCAGTAAATAATCTTCCTGGCTGGGTAAACTGGTTTCGTCAAGGTTATTTTTTAAAACCGCAACGTCAGTTATATCTCCATTCTTTTCCAGGTATTTGGCTATATCGGCTTCGGTAAGATTTTGTAGGGCCTCATTAAACTGCAGGTCATTCATATTCTTCCCTTTTTCTATGGATGCATCTAATGTAGCTACATGCTGATCCGGATTACGAACTATGGAACGCTGATCAAAATACTTATAAAAGCCTAAAGCCAATACCCCGGTCATCATGGCGCCAACTGCATATTTAATGAACAGGCTTCGCTTGTGCATTACTACAACCTTTGCTTTTTGAGGATGTACTTTTTTTAAAATACTATCAGTAAGAGCCACAAAATAACCAGCCGGAACTTCAAGTATTTCTTTGTTCCCGATACCAAACAGTAATGGAGAAAGTACCTTTAATTCTTCTTTGGAAGTGGCTGTTTTTAATCTTCCTATAATTATTTCATCCAGGTTTTCAAAATAACCTGCGGGTGTTTCAAATACATTTTTCTTTTGAATGCCCGATAAAAATGGGGGTAATTCCATTGGGGCTGCTTCGTAAGAGGCTGTTTTTATTTTATTGATAATTGTCTCATTCAGGCTGTTAAAATAACCCTCCGGTATTTCAAATACATTGTTTTTTTGTATTTGATATAGTAATGGAGATAAATTCCTGATTTCATCATTTGCTGTTTCCGCCGTTTTTATTTTTTGTAAAATGGAATCAGCCAGCCGGTCAAAGTAGCCTTCCGGTACATCAGATGATTGATTATTGTAAGAAAGCGAATTCAATTCATGTTCTTTAAATACGCACGCTAAAACAGTTGTACCAATGCTGCTAAAATATCCATGCGGGACAGTAAATACATTTACTTTATTTATTTCAGCAATTAAGGGGCTTATTGATTTTAGTTCATTTAATATATCAGTAGTTTTTTCCATCCGAAAAGTAAGACATTATTAGGGGGTGATAGTTTAATGATTTAGTATGTAATCTTCTATTTTTTTAACTGCATGGTGGTAGCTCGCTTTAAGTGCGCCCTCGCTTGTTTCCAATACACGGCTCATTTCCTGATAAGGCATTTCATCGTAGTATCTTAAATTAAAAACAGCTCTTTGCTTATCCGGCAATTGCTGCATGGCTAATTGTAATTTCCATTCTGCCTTATTCCCGTCAAAGTTCTTATCTGCCCTTAGCTTGTTACTTAATCCGTTCTCCTCATTACTTAGCGAAACCGAAGCCCTCTTTTTTTGCTGTTCCAGGTAAGTGAGGCTCTCGTTAGTAGCAATCCGGTACATCCAGGTGTACAACTGGCTGTCTTCCCTGAAATTTTCCAGTCCGTTCCAAACTTTAATAAACATATTTTGCAATACGTCATTTGCATCTTCATGCTCTACCACCATCCTTCGGATATGCCAGTACAATTTTTCCTGGTATTTTTTAATAATAGCGGTAAAGCCCCGTTCCTTTGTAGAAGGGTCTTTAAATTGCATCAATAGTTCTTTGTCTTCTAAATATTGTTGGGCCATAAGTATTAACAGGTATAAAAGTAAAAAAACCAATCGTAAGATTGGTTTTATCATTAAAAGTTTAATCTGATTTTATATTAGGCATTTTTTCTAGCTATCACTTTTTCTACTGCTTCCACTATATTAGGTGCGTCTAATCCGTATTTGGTAAGCAATTCAGCAGGTTTCCCGCTTTCTCCAAAGGTATCGTTGGTTCCGACATATTCTATTGGAATGGGTAAGTTTTTGGCTGCTACCTGCGCAATGCTGTCGCCCAAGCCGCCAATGATGTTATGCTCTTCGCAGGTAACGGCACACCTGGTTTTTGTGATGGAGGCGATGATGGCATCTATATCTAAAGGTTTGATGGTATGAATATTAATCACTTCCACGCTAATTCCTTTTTCTTCCAAAATCCTGCCGGCTTCAATTGCTTTCCATACCAGGTGGCCACATGCGAAAATGCTTACATCATTACCATCGGATAACTTTTGTGCTTTCCCGATCACAAAATCACCTTCATTGGTAAAAATTGGCCATACCGGTCTGCCAAACCTAAGATATACAGGCCCTTCATATTCAGCTATTGCCTTGGTTGCCGCTTTGGTTTGATTGTAGTCCGCAGGAACAATAACGGTCATTCCAGGTAACATTTTCATCAAACCGATATCTTCTAAAATCTGGTGGGTGGCTCCATCCTCACCAAGTGTAAGACCGGCATGGCTGGCACAGATTTTTACATTTTTTCCGCTGTAGGCAACCGATTGACGGATCTGGTCGTAAACCCGGCCTGTTGAAAAATTAGCAAAAGTAGTAGTGTAGGGGATTTTGCCACCAATGGTTAAGCCAGCCGCTACGCCAATCATATTGGCTTCTGCAATACCACATTGGATAAAACGATCAGGAAATTCCTTTATAAATGCGTTCAATTTCATAGAGCCTAACAGGTCCGCAGTAAGCGCTACAATATTTTCATTTTTTCTTCCGGCTTCTAAAATCCCGTCACCAAACCCACTGCGGGTATCTTTATTTCCTGTTACCTGTATATCTTTTAGCATAAAAATGTATCCTTGATTGTTGATGATTAAACGATCCGCAAGATATGCCTTGCTGTTAATTTAAATTGTTTTTTTGGGATATTTTTATGATTCGCTGCCTTTTAGTTTCAGCTCCCATTTCCAGGCAGAAGCCATCATTTCATCCAAATTATAAGCTGGTAACCATCCTAATTCATTTTTTGCTTTATTGTTATTGGCATAAATGGCCACCACATCGCCAGCACGGCGGGGGCCGGTTGTATAATTTAGTTTTAAACCACTTGTTTTTTCAAAAGAATGAATCACTTCCAAAACGGTGTAGCCATCGCCGGTACCAAGGTTAAATATCTCGGGGTTTGTTTTATTCTTTTTACTGATCAGGTAATTAAGTGCCAGGGTATGAGCATGGGCTATATCGCACACATGAATATAATCCCGAACGCAGCTTCCGTCCCTTGTATCGTAATCAGTACCCCAAACCTGCATATTGGATATTTTACCGATGGCAGTTTGGGTAATAGCAGGAACCAGGTTAGCAGGTTTTCCCAAAGGAATCTCGCCAATCAGGGTAGACGGATGGGCGCCAACCGGGTTGAAATACCTTAACAGGATGGCCTGTATATTATTACTCTTTACAGTATCCGTAACAATTACTTCACCCATTTGCTTGGTGGCACCATAAGGGGATTCAGCCGGTTTTTGCGGCGTTTCTTCTGTTACAGTAATAGCATCTGGGCTGCCATATACAGTGCAGGACGATGAAAAAACAAAATTGGCCACATTGTATTTTTCGGCACATTTTAAAATATTAACCAGCGATGTAATGTTATTTTCAAAATACATCAACGGCTTCTCTACCGATTCTCCAACAGCTTTGTACGCCGCAAAATGAATAATGCCGGTGATGTCATTATTTTCCTCAAAAATGCTTTCGGTATCTTTTAAATTACAAAGATCAACAACGTAGTTTTTAATCTTTTTGCCAAGTATATCTTCTGCGCCTTCCAAAATTGTTATACTACTCCTGGAGTTGTTATCAACAGAAATTACTTCATACCCGTTTTGTACCAGGTCCACAATGGTATGCACTCCAATGTAGCCGCAGCCACCTGTAACTAATATTTTATTCATGATTTTATAAATTGAAATTTAAGGTTGTGGACTTTTGAAAAAACGTTGTTGGCGCTAAACAAAATGACACTGTTTACAATTGCAGTTCCCGCTATTATAGCATCAGGCAATTTTAACTTGTTTTTTTTCTAATCGCAACCACCTGAAGTAATAATTCTTTATTCTCCCTTGTTACGGGAAAAACTTCAATTATTTCTACAAACTCATCAAAAAAGAATCTGCTTTTGGATGACAGGTCCGGATTGCTTAAAAATTCAAGTAGGGTTAAAACGAAATTGCGATTGTAGCATTTGGTTTAAAATACCTTTTGCAAATCCTTCGTCATCCAGGTAACGTCCAATAGCATTAGTATCAAGTAAAATTTTAAATCCACTCATTTCTAATTTTTTTTTGATAAGCTACCCAATCGATATTGCTCTTCATTTTACCAGCAAAGTCTGCTAAACTTTTTTTCTTTTTTTCCACTTTTCCATTTTCCACAATTACCATCACAGCTATTTCTGCGGCATCATTGTTAATGGGTAAATCTATTTTATAATTACCACTTTTTGTTCTTTTAGCAATTGCTTTTATTGCTTCCATGCTCAATTGTTTCGCCAAATTTACTATATGTTTATTATCAAAATTCAAATTGATTAATTTGAACTGCCAGCTCCCATTTAAACGCAAGAATCTCATTCAGGCAGGACAAAAAAAATCACTCATTTAGGGTGAGTGATTGCTGATAGGGAACGGTTAAAAATATTTACTTAATAAAAATAGAAACAATCAGGTAAATAATACCTGCCAACAAGGCGCTTACCGGAATGGTAAGTATCCAGGCCCATAACAAATTTACAGTAACACCCCATCGTACAGCACTTAAACGTTTGGTGGCACCTACGCCAATGATGGCACCGGTAATGGTATGCGTGGTACTTACAGGGATACCCATTTGTTCTGTCATAAATAGGGTAAGCGCACCGGAGGTTTCTGCAGCTACTCCTTCAAGCGGAGTTACCTTGGTAATTTTGGTACCCATGGTTTTTACAATCTTCCATCCACCACTCATTGTTCCGAGGCCAATAGCGGTATAACAGGCGAGCGGTACCCAGGTGAGGTCTTTTAATGCAGCACCCACGTCAGGATATCTTGTACTGTTATAAGCTACAAAAGCAGCTCCTATAATACCCATTACTTTTTGGGCATCATTACCTCCATGCCCTATGCTAAAAGCACCGGAAGAAAATAACTGCAATTTTTTAAACATGTTCGCCGTGCGGTAGGCGTTAGGCGACCTAACTTTTTCAGAATAAATATAGGCACAAATGAAAATAAACATCATTATTAGAATTCCATAAATAATGATAGAGTTGTCCGCTTTTCCCAATGCGTTCGATAAAGCGATGGTATCTACGCCAGGATCTACCTTAGTCTTTATTTCTTCAGCGAGTTTAGTTGCACCTAACGACTTATAGTCAGACATCATTGGCTTTGCAGCAGAAACGAAGGAAACGGCTGTGGTATAGGCTGCTGTTTTTGCCGGATTGATACCCGCTTCTTTTTTTAGATTATCTATCTTGTAATATTTTGCAAGGTTTTCTTCCAGTTTATTTTGTTCAAAATGTGCAAAGAGAAACCAAGTGCCTATTCCTGATAAAACAATCAATCCAATCTTCCCCCATGTATTACGCATTATGGTGATGATAGTGATGTAAATGGATATCACCATGCCAATCAGTGGCGCTAAAAAGATAAATAAGATGATCTCGGTTATTTTTTTTACTTCTACTATGGTACCAATGCCAGTAAGTCCTTTTGTTAAAAAGGCATGTGCAATGGCCGCCCCTGCAAAACCTCCGATTAATGTATGCGATGAAGAAGAAGGGATGCCGTACCACCATGTTAACAGATTCCACATGATGGCCGCTATCAGTCCGGCTAATATCACCGGTAGGGTGATAAACTCCTGGTAAACTGTTTTGCCGATGGTATTTGCTACAGCGTGGTCCTTAAATATAAAATAAGCAACAAAATTGAAAAATGCTGCCCATACCACAGCCTGGAAAGGGGTTAATACTTTAGTGGAAACAATGGTTGCAATAGAATTGGCCGCATCATGAAAACCGTTGATGTAATCAAATATAAGCGCTAAAATAACGATAACTATAAGAAGGGTCATAAGTTTAATTTGAAAATGGCGTAATTTGAAAATGGCTCGATGTTGTCAAACATTTAATTTTTAAAAGAGCGTTGATTTTAAAAATTGCTATCATTTTCAAATTGAGCAATTTTCAGATTTTCAAATTGATTTAAGCGTATTTCACAATGATAGATTCAATTACATTCGCTGCATCTTCACATTTATCAGTAACAATTTCCATTACCTGGTAAATCTCTCTTTTCTTAATTACTTCTTTGTCATCAGGCTCTGTGGCAAACAGGCGTTCAATACTCATGTCAAAAATATCGTCTGCCTGGTTTTCAATACTGTTGATTGCAACCAATGCATCGGTAATCTGACGCATATTCTTCATATTACGCAGTTCTGTTACCGCTTTGTGTACCTGCACACAACCAACGGCGATCAGTTCAGCCATTTTCTTTATACCGGTATCATTTGGATTAACCCTGTAAAAATTTATTTTTTTAGCTGAAGCATAGATGTAATCCGCAATATCATCCAGTGCAGAAGCCAGGTAATGGATATCTTCCCTGTCGAAAGGAGTGATAAAATTTTTGCCCAACTCAGTGAAGATGTTATGGGTGTAATCATCATTAACATGCTCCATATCTTCTATCTCCTGGATCAGTTGGGCCCTTTTATCAAAGTCAGGTTCGTTTACTATTTCTTTTAATTTTTCACCCATTTTCACCAGTTCCTCTGCTACACTTTCAAATAGCTGAAAAAATACCCTGTCTTTCGGTAAAAATATTTTTAAAATCGAATTCAACCCAGCCATAGTTATAAAGTTTGCGGCAAAGATTATATTTAAGGGCAAACAATTACTGTAATAGGGACAATGGTAATAATTTGGTAACACAGAGGTAACTTTATATTGTTATTTATTGTGCCTTCTAAAACTCTGTTGATTTGTTTTTTACGAATACGCTTCATCAATTTTCAACAGTGAAGGCGCAGTAAAAATACAGGCAGATATTTATTGCAGGATTCGATTTTATCCTACAAGGTGGTCAACTCGCCCTAAAAACAATACGCTGAAAAGGTATAAATAATATTGGTTATGTAGCTTTTTTTATAAACTATAAAATTCTGTTAAAAATCAAATCAACGAAGAATCTCCCCTGGACAAAAACAGGATGCGGTTAGAAAATGTACAGGTAAGCAAAATCAATGGAAGCTTGCAAACGTTAATGGGTATGAATCCGGTACCTTAAATCTTAGCATCGATTTCTTTTAAGAAACAAAATAAAGGTCATAGCTAATAAATAAAATTGCCTGTATTTTATAGTTTATGATTAATTAAATGTAGCTAAAATGCAAATTGTCCCTCTTTAAACAACTATTTTTCAGCGAATCATAAATTTTGTTTAACAAATGCAAACAAATTGTTAATTCTTCCTTATATTGGCTTCTTTGTTAACCAAAATAATTTTATGAGAAAAATCGCATTCATTTTAATTCCTGCATTACTTTATATAAATGTAATGTTTGCGCAAACCAAAGATGTAGCAGGGAAGGTTACTGATGGCACTGACGGATCCGGTCTTGCCGGGGTTACAGTCTCAGCAAAAAACAGTAAAGTTTCAACTATAACAGACAGTGATGGCACCTTTTCAATAAAAGTGCCACCAAAAACAACTACCCTTGTTTTTAGTTATGTGGGTTTCAAATCCAGTGAAATCAAAATTAGCAGCGGCGTCATGAGTGTTTCTCTTACTCCGGGTTTGGATCAGTTGGCCGAAGTAATAGTGACTGGTTATGGAACAAAAATTAAGAGAGAAATTTCCGGCAGTATTGCAAGGGTGAGCGGCAAAGACATAGAAAATATGCCGGTAGCCAGTGTTGATGCGGCATTACAGGGAAAAGCAGCGGGCGTTTTTGTTAACAGCCAATCCGGAAAGTTGGGGCAGGCGGTTACCGTAAGGATTCGTGGCAACTCATCCATCAGTGCGAGCAGCCAACCGTTGTATGTAGTAGATGGAGTGCCTGTAACTACCAATGATCAAAGTTCTTATGGCGGTGAAACCAATCCATTATCTGATATCAATCCAAATGATTATTGAATCGATGGATGTTTTAAAAGATGCTTCTGCCGGTGCCATCTATGGTAGTCGTGCTGCAAATGGTGTTGTATTAATAACAACCAAACGTGGTAAAGCGGGTAAAACCAAAATAAGTGTAAATTATCAAACTGGTACTTCAAAAGAAACCCGTCGTGTAGATTTTCTGGATGCTACTCAGTATGCTGAACTTTTTATAAGGGCTACCACTTACTATGATACTTCACGCGGTCGTAATCCTAGTAGCCCAACCAGTGAAACCACTTTCGCAAAAGATTGGATGGCCTACCATAGTTTTGATAAGTGGCTTACAGAACCAACAAAAACTTATGACTGGCAGGACCAGGCTTTCCAGAAAGGCATATATCACCAGGCAGATATTCAAATGAATGGCGGTACAGAAAAAACAAAATTTTTCGGTTCCCTTCAATTTTTGGATCAGTCGGGTATCTTAGTGGGCAATAATTTAGATAGGATTTCAGGAAGGGTAAATGTTGATCATACTGCAAATGATTGGTTGAAAGTGGGCTTTTCAATGAGTTTAGCCCGTACCCTCAATCGCAGGCTGCCTGATGACAATGCTTTTTCCAATCCCTTGCAAGCCGTTGCATTTATGCCCGTAACACCCTTTACCGACCCTAATACGGGTTTGCCAACCGGTACGCCGCCCGGGGATGTAAATGTTGGTTTATATTACAATCCACGCTTAACAGTTGATTATGGAAAATATACGCAGGAGGTTTTCAGAAATTTAAGTAATGTATATGGCACCGCAAAAATTTTACCTGGCTTAATCTTTCAGACAGAATTTGGAATAGATATTTTGACCCAGAACGAAGAATCATTTTTCCAAAGTCAAACGGCCCGCAACCAAACCCGTGCAATCAGGCCCGGAGGTGTGGGTGTTGGCTCAAACCGTGGTGCTTTTGTGGTAAATTATAATACCAACAATTATTTCAATTATACCAAAAGTTTCGGCAATCATACGATAGATGCCACGGCGGGCATGCAGTATCAGCAAAGTTCTGCCAGGTATAACTTTATTGAAGGACTTGATTTCCCATCGGATTCCTATCAGAAAATTGCCAGTGCTGCTACCAAATCTGACGGTAGTTCTTCACAAAGCAATTTTAGTTTTGTATCTACTTTTTTCAGAGCTAATTATAAATTAAAGGACAAGTATCTTGCTACGGTTAGCGTTCGTAGGGATGGCTCTTCCCGCTTTGGTGCCAATGAGCGGTATGGTGTTTTTCCGGCAGGATCCGTAGGGTGGGTTATTTCAGAGGAGAATTTTCTTCAGTCTGTTAGAGCAATTAACTTCCTGAAACTGCGAGCCAGTTATGGCCAGGTAGGAAATGCTGAAATCGGGAATTTTCCCCAGCTTGGATTATTCACAGGCGACGCCGGGTACGTAGGCAATGCTGGTCAGCGCCCGTCACAAATCGGAAATCCAAATTTGAAATGGGAAACTACTACACAGCTTGATTTTGGTCTTGATTTTGGTATTCTTGGTAACAGGATTACAGGTGAGATTGATTATTATGAAAAGAAGACCTCCGGCCTTTTGCTGAATGTAAATATTCCCGGTACTTCCGGATTTACCACACAAACTAAAAACGTAGGAAAACTTGAAAACAAAGGCGTTGAATTGGTTTTAAATACTCAAAACCTGGTTGGTAAATTCAAATGGAATACAAGTTTCAATATTGCTAATAATAAGGGTAAAGTAGTAGATATTCAGGGGCAAATAATTGAAGGTGGCGTTAGCAACATAAACCGGGTTGCAGAAGGACAGCCAATCGGAGTTTTTTATGCAGTAGAGTATGCTGGTGTAAACCCTAATAATGGAGATGCATTATTTTACAAGAACACCACCGTAAACGGGCAATTGGATAAAACTACGGTAAATGCTGCTGGGTTTAATCAGGCTCAAAGAACCATTGTGGGAGACCCAAATCCTGATTATATTTTCGGGGTCACCAATAATTTTTCATTCAAAGGAATTGACATGTCTGTTTTCATTAATGGAGTTTGGGGTAACCAAATAAATATTTATGGAATGGGCCGTTTTTCCTCCGCTAATTTCAGATTTGAAGATAACCAAACTGTAGACCAGGTGAATGCATGGACTAAACCAGGTCAAATTACCAATATTCCACAGGCAAGATGGCTATCTAATAATGGTGCCCAGGTGAGTAGCCGTTATATTGTAGACGGAGCATTTGCAAGGGTAAGAACTGTAACCCTGGGATATACCGTTCCGGCTAAACTGCTTTCCAGGTTTAAATTAGAGAAGATTAGGATCTATGCTTCTGCGCTAAATCTTTTCACGTTTACTGATTATCCTTATTGGGATCCTGAAGTAAACTCCGATTCATTTGATTCAAATATTGCAAAAGGGAATGATTTTTATACACCACCACAGCCCAAAACAATATTGTTCGGAATCAATATTGGGCTTTAAAAAAGGAAATTTAAGTAAACATACAGAGTCAATATAATAACAATCCGGACGGACAATCCTGCTAAAATATATTGATGAACTTTTTTAATAAATAAAAAATTAAACATGAAAAAATATTTGATCAATACGCTGGTAATAGCAATACTGGCAACCGGCTGCGATAAAAAGTTAGATGTGGTGCCTACACAAAGCATTGCGCAGGATAAAGCTTTGCTTACTGAAGGGGATGTAAATGTAACATTAATTGGTGCCTACGATGGGATACAATCTGCTGCCACTTTTGGAGGTGATATATTTGTGTTGAATGAGCTGATTGGTAATATAGATGATATAAGGTTTACAGGCACATTTGCAGGACTGGCAGAGGCACATCGCCTTGAAATAATTGCTAATAATGCGTATGCAAGGGATACCTGGAATGTGGCTTATAATGCCATCAATCGTTGTAATAATGTTTTATCGGCATTGGATAAAGTAGTTTCATCCCCGGAAGCAAAAAGCAGGGTAGAAGGGGAGGCATTGTTTATCCGTGCTTCACTTTATTTTGAACTGATAAAATTGTATGCCAAAGCCTGGGGCGATGGAGACAATCAAACTAATCCGGGTGTGCCGCTGGTTATTACACCAACAGCAGCAATCACTGAAGCTGATTTTAAAGCAAGAAGCAGTGTAGCGGAAGTATATGCTTTGATTAAAGCCGACCTTACAAAGGCTGAAGGCCTTTTACCTGCAAGCAACAGTATCTTTGCTACTAAAAACGCTGCAGCGGCAATGCTTTCCCGCCTGGCATTGATGCAGGGAGATTATGCAACTGCACGCGATGCTGCAAACCGGGTAATAACTTCAGGTTTAAATCCGCTTTCTGCCACTTTTGGAGGATTGTTTTTTACATCTATAAATAACCAGGGAAACAGTCCGGCGGAATATATTTTTTCATTAAAAGTGACCGCACAGGATGGAGTAAATGCTATCAACACATATTTTGGAGCCATTGTAAGCTCAATCTCCGGTACTGCAGGAAGGGGAGATTGTAAAATACAGCCTGCACATTTGGCCAAATATGAAACAGACGATGCCAGGCGAGCATATTTTATTGTAGTAAGTGGAAACAATTATACCAGGAAGCATTTAGACAGATATGGCAATGTACCCGTTATTCGCACCGGGGAAATGTATCTAACGAGGGCCGAAGCAAATTTTCTGCTTGGAACTTCGGTTGGGGCAACACCTTTGGCAGACATTAATACAATCAGGAACAGATCTTCTTTGGGGAGTCTTGCAACAGCAGACCTGGCGGCAATTTTGAAAGAACGATACCTCGAATTGGCATTTGAAGGTCAAAGGTTGCCGGATATCAAGCGCACCCGTGCTTCTCAATCAGGTACTCCATGGAATTCTCCAAAAATGATACTGCCAATACCTCAAAGAGAAATTGATGTAAATAAAAAGCTGGTTCAGAATGTAGGCTATTAGTTACTATTACAATATAATTTACCTGGACTTATAGTTTTGAGCGGGTTGCTTCGTAATGGAGCAACCCTTTTTTTGTCGTTTATCCCTGGCAGCTCCCAGACGAGATATTTTATTTACAATAGCAACAGGTATATCAGGGAATCGAGGGTATTAGGGTGCATTTAATTTAACAGAGCCTAAAAGCAAACTTTTCGGATACAGATGAGTACCTGAAAAGTAACCAACGGTTACGCGTGTGCAAAAGATGAATTTTGGCAGGTGTACAGAAAATTTGTATTCCGGGTTTATCGATTTGATAAGAACCGGTAAACAGTGCTTGAATTTAATGCATCGTTTATTTTTAATTAAAAACTATTTATTTTTCAAAATATGTATATAGGAATTGTTAAAATTGGTGATAAGCTTTATGATTTAATAGAGAATTGAAATTTTGTTGAAATAGCTAGAAAATAGATTGTGACCAGGTATCATTTTTGGTAGAACGAAATATGTGGAATCCTTTACCCATCTATGTTTTAGGAGTTTGTATTGCATAAAAAAATATGGATAAAATTTTATCTTCCTAAGCAGCACACACAGTTTTCGGGCTGTCAATCTACTGTTAAGATTTTGTTATCAAACGTATTCTTTAAGAAGCTGTTTAAAAACGGTTTAACATAAGTCGTATAGCCGATATATGAACCATTGCTACGCTGGTATTATTAAGCCGTTCATAATTCTTTGAATTTCTTCTATTGGTATCAATCCATGAAAATGTCCTTTCTACGATCCATCGTTTGGGCAATATTTTAAATATATGCAGTTTATCTCTTTTTATGATTTTGAGTTCTATTTTGAACTTGTCTTTTACTTTGCCAATTAACTTTCCAGCATACCCGCCATCCGCAAAAATCTTGATTACCTTCCTCCAGTTTTCTAGCAGTTTGTTTATTACACTTACTGCTCCGTCACGATCCTGGACAGATGCGCTTTGAATTACAACCGCAAGTATCAAACCCATCGTATCTACTATGATATGTCGCTTAATTCCTTTAACCTTTTTGCCTGCATCAAATCCTTTGTCCTCGCTGCTTACAAGAGTTGACTTCACTGATTGGGCATCAATAATGCCTACCGTCGGATCTTCATTCTTTCCTGCTATTTTTCGGATCGTTTCCACTAAGAATTCATGTATCTGCTCCCATATTTCATTCTTCTTCCACGTAGAAAAGTAGTAGTAAACTATCTGCCATTTCGGGAAATCGCCTGGCAATAACCTCCACTGGCAACCTGATTTTACAAGATAAAAAACAGCATTAACAATTTCCCGCAAGTCATATTTCCTACTGCGTTCCAGATCTAAAAATTTTGACATAATTTGCCATTGGTTGTTGCTTACATTGGTTGGGTAGTTGGTCATACTAATTGAGTTTGTGATGATTCACAATTAGTACAACTTTTCACACCATTAGCAATGACCTTTTTATACACTTATCCACATATGGGGTTCTAGAATTTCATTTTTAAACAGCTTCTAAGTAAAACAAAAAAACATGAGAACAACTGCATTTTTATTTGCATTACTCTTTATGAGTTCTGCATCCGTTTTTGCCCAAAATCAGATAAAGGGTAAAATAACGGATTCAAAAGACGGCTCCCCACTCACAGGGATTTCCGTTAAGGTGAAAGGAACAAATAACGGCGTTACTACAGCCTCCGATGGAAGCTTTACTATTTCCACCCCGAAGATGGAAGAAACATTTGAGATTTCCGGAGTTGGCTTTCTTGGTAAAACAGTTAAAGGAGCATCCGGTAAAGATTTGCAAGTGTCACTGGATGTGGATACAAAAAGCTTAAGTGAAGTAATTGTAACTGCGCTAGGTATTACCAGGTCCAAGAACACTTTGCCTTATGCAGCTACTACTATTAAAGGTGATGATGTAAATCAAACCAGGAATAGTAATGTTATCAGTAACTTAAGCGGTAAGGTAGCAGGTTTGGATATAAAGCAAACCAACAGCATGGGTGGCTCTACCAATGTAATGCTACGGGGATTTAAATCATTGTCGGGTAATAACCAGGCCTTATTTGTTATCGATGGTGTTCCTTTTGATAATAGTAACAATAACACTGCTGACCAAACAACTGGTCGTGGCGGGTTTGACTATGGTAGTGCTGCTGCGGATATCAATCCTGATGATGTGGAAAGTATCAGTATTTTAAAAGGTGCCGCCGCCAGCGCATTGTATGGTTCACGTGGTTTTAATGGAGTAATTCTAATTAATACCAAAAAAGGCAAAAAGGGATTTAATGTAACGGTAAATTCCGGAATTACTCACAACTCCATTTTAAAAAATACCTTTCCAACTTATCAGAAGAAATACGGCCAGGGCTATGGTTTTTATTATGGTCCTAACGAAGATTCCAATTTTAATGAAGCGGATATTAATGGAGACGGTATTCCAGACCTGGTTACGCCACTTACAGAAGATGCATCTTATGGAGGTCGTTTTGATGCCGGTAAGTTAGTGTACCAATGGAGTTCATTTGATCCTTCTTCACCTAATTTCGGAAAAGCACTTCCATGGATAGCTGCCGCTAATGACCCGACCACTTTCCTGGAAAAGCCTTTAAGTTTCAATAATAGCGTTTTCCTGGAAGCCGGCAATGACAAAGGCTCCTACGCGTTAGGGTATACAAGAAGCAATGAAAAAGGACTGTTACCCAATAGCTTTTTAGATAAGGACCTTGTAAATTTTACAGCAACTTATAAATTGAATGATAAGTTTACTGCGGGAGCATCCGCCAATTATTCTGATATTAGTGGTAAAGGCAGGTATGGAACCGGGTACGATGGAGCCAATGGCTTAAACCCTATGACTTCTTTCAGGCAGTGGTGGTCAGTTGCTACTGATGTGCAGGAGCTTAAAGATGCTTATTTCCGTAATAAGCAAAATATCACATGGAACCCGGCAAGCCGTAATAATATCACAACACCTATTTATTGGGATAATGTTTATTTTACGCGGTATGAAAACTATGAAACAGATAACAGGAAGAGATTATTCGGTAATATGTCACTCAACTACAAACCTGTTAGCTGGTTAAATATCCTGGGCAGAGTAGCCCTCGATACTTACGACGAGATACAGGAAGAAAGAAAAGCTGTTACCAGTGTGGGTGTCCCTTTTTACAGAAGGTTTAACCGGCGATATACTGAAACCAACTACGACTTGCTAGGCACATCCGATTTTGACCTTACCTCCGATTTAAATTTAAAGGCACTCGCGGGAACAAATATTAGGGTACAGTCAACTGCCAGCATTGATGTAATCACAAATGGTGGCTTGGGTTTACCAAGATTGTATGTATTATCTAATTCAATCAACACGCCATTGCCACCAGTTGAATTTGAAGGAACCAGGCGGATTGAAGGTTATTTCGCTGGTGCTACGCTTACTTATAAGAACACTTATATTTTAGATGGTACCATTCGCCGGGACAGGTCGTCTACTTTACCTGATGGTAAAAATGTATACTATTACCCATCTGTATCAGCAGGTATTGTATTTTCAGAATTGGTTAAACCAGAATGGATGAATTACGGTAAAGTAAGAATAAACTATGCTGAAGTGGGTGGCGATGCGCCATTATATAGCACAAAGGATACTTATGTTCATGACATTGATGCAAACTCAGGAAGCGAAGTGTCAACTTTTAACGGTAATTCTTTGTTTTCCGTTTCAAACACAAAAAATAATCTGCAACTTCAACCGGAAAGAACCAAAAGTTTTGAAGCAGGATTGGAAATGACTTTCTTTAAGTCTAGGTTTGGTTTTGATGCAACGTTCTATTCAGCTAAAACCATTGACCAGATTATTCCGCTGACTGTTTCTTCTGCTACCGGCTTTTCAAGAAAATTTGTAAACTCGGGTATTATTCAGAACAGGGGCTTCGAGTTATCTTTAAATGGAGCACCTGTAAGAACTACTAATTTTTCATGGGATATCAATGTAAACTGGACCCGCAACCGCAATAAAGTATTGGAACTGTATGATGGGGTTGATAATATCATTCTAGGTGATTTCCAGGGTAGTTTAACAACCAATGCAACCCAAGGGGAAGCCTACGGTACAATTCATGGCACTGATTTTATATACACAAATGGTCAAAAAACTGTTGGCAGCAACGGACGTTATTTAAAGACAGGTACTAACAACGTGACTATTGGAAACATTAATCCTGATTGGACGGGCGGTATTACCAATAAGTTTTCTTACAAAGGGTTTTCAGCCAGTTTCCTGATTGATATTAAAAAAGGAGGGGATGTGTTTTCTACAGATTTATATTATGGACTTGCAACAGGACTTTATCCTGAAACTGCCGGCAACAATGATTTAGGCAACCCATTAAGAGCGCAGTTGGCTGACGGCGGTGGTATTGTACGGGAAGGCGTTACAGAAGACGGAAAGACCAATACGATACGTGTGAGCGCTTCAAATTATGGAGCTTACGGATACCGTTTTGCACCCGATAAAGCATTCATATACGATGCGGGTTATGTAAAATTGAGGGAAGCGTCAATAGGGTATAGTTTTCCAAAGAATATGTTTGGTAATGGCATGATTAAGGGTATTGACTTGTCGTTGGTAGGAAGAAACCTTTGGATCATCCATAAAAATCTTCCTTACGCAGATCCTGAAGAAGGATTCAGTTCTGGAAACTTACAGGGCATTCAAACCGGTGCTTACCCTTCAGTACGTGCTATTGGCTTTAATGTAAAAATCAAATTATAAAATCACTACCTAAAATATTTTATATGAAACGAATATTGTACAGCGTGCTTTTATCAGGCCTCTTCCTGGTATCCTGCAAAAAGAATATCACGGATCTTAATTTAAATCCAAAGCAGCCTGATAATGTTACAGCAGCCTCTTTATACGCCAATGCATCTATTAATTTGTCAGATGTTTTGGCCAGTCCGAATGTAAATACAAATATATTCAGGTTGTTATCCCAGCAATGGGCCGAAACAACCTACCCTGATGAAACAAACTACGACCTGGATGGAAGGTCAATACCTGATCGTTGGTTTACTGAATTTTACAGGGATGTAATAAAAGACCTTAGCCAGGCAGCTGTTTTGCTGGAAAATGAGAAATTAATTCCTCCCATTATGACAGACGCACAATTCAAAAACAAGAAAGCAGCAATAGAAATTCTCACAGTTTTTTCATACTATCACCTGGTTACTACTTTCGGTAACATTCCTTTCACCGAAGCCTTGAATGTAGATAAAACCCAACCGAAGTATGATGACGCAGCTACTATTTATGCTAAGCTTATTACAGATTTGGATGCTGCATTGGCAAAAATTACTCCTGCTGCAAGTGGTTTCGGCTCAGCTGATATTATCCTGGATGGTGATATGGCTAAATGGAAAATGTTTGGCAATAGTTTAAAAATGCGCATGGGGATGTTGATTGCAGATAGTGATCCGGCAAAAGCAAGTGCCATGGTACTTGCAGCAGCTCCTAATGTAGTAAGTAGCAACAGCGAAAATCTTCAGATGCATTTCCTTTCCTCTCCTCCTAATACCAATCCAATCTGGGAAGACCTTGTACAAAGTGGCCGGTATGATTTTGTAGGATCAAATACTTTGGTTAATAAAATGAAAAGTTTAAACGATCCAAGGGTACCATTATTTTTTGACCTGGATGAAAGTGGTGGTTATTCGGGCGGTATATATGGAGCTGCTAATTCTTATAGCAGTTTCTCAGCGCCAACAGTTACCATTACAGAACCGACATATCCACTAACTTTCTTTAGTTATTCGGAAATGGAGTTTTTAAAAGCAGAAGCAGTTGCAAGGGGTATAGCAGTAGGTGGTACTACGGAAGAGCATTACAACAATGCTATTGATGCCTCTATTGAAGAATGGGGTGGTACCGCGACAGAAGCTTTGGCGTATCGTACACAGCCAACTGTTAAATATACTACGGCAGCAGGTACGTATAAAGAAAAAATTGGTGTGCAGTCATGGATTGCTTTATACAACAGGGGATACGATGCATGGACTCAATGGAGGCGTTTGGATTATCCAGAGTTACTTCCACCTCCTGATGGAATTTTTGCAAACGGTGAAACGCCTGGAGTTCCGGTTAGATACACCTACCCGGTAGTAGAGCAAAATTTAAATAAAGCAAATTATAATGCAGCTTCTGCTGCCATTGGTAAAGACAGGGTAACGCAAAAACTCTGGTTCGATAAATTCTAATTAAGTCTTTTAACTAAAAAGGCCGTTCTCTTTAATGGAGAACGGCTTTTTTTATGTGTTGAATTCAATTGTTTTATTAAAAAGCATTTATTGCAGGATGGGAAAAAGCGGCCCATAGCGGCATCTTTTATAGGTTGGTTTTAAATATTTTGATGGTGGTATTGTTTAGTAGGGTGGGTCGATCCATTTTTTTGATACCGGAAGTAATAATACCCAATCCTTTAACTGTGTAACCGAATTTTTAATTTGACCTCAAAATTGGCAATTCTTGATCCGGGAGCCCGAATTTAATCCCGTCGGCTAGCGCTAATACTTGTTAAGATATTGCTGATTAAAAAAAATAGAATTGATTTTAAAATATCCACTAGTCTATATATGAATATATAGTAAAGTATATCGTTTTTAAGGTTAGGTCGGTAAATTGTCTTGAAAATATATTATTTAGGATGATTAGTTAGAATTATTTACTCATTTGGCTCATATTATTAAGTTTTGTCAAAATTAGATTCCTTTATTTTCAGATAATTTGAAATTTTACTAAAAAATTATTTTCAGTTTTTTTAACAAAAATTTGTTTTTTTGTGCAGCTAATCGTTTCTTTAACAGGTCTCAATTTTAACAAATAGTTAAAATACGAGAATCCTACCCTTGTTTTCGATTAAATCACCATCAAATTTTATTTCTAAACCAAAATTAAATTACACATGAGAAAATTTATGACTATGATGGTAGTATTTTTACTATCACTTGGAGTCGTTTCGGCCCAAACCCGGCTAATATCCGGTAAAGTAACTGATTCGAAAGGAGAACCCGTTCCAGGCGCAACTGTTAAAAGTAATAAAGGAATAGCTGTTGCAGCAGATGAAGATGGAAAATTTCAAATCAGTGCCCAGACCGGGGATGTGCTTACCGTAACTTCTATTGATTTTGGGACAGCAACGGCCAAAGTTGGTGCCGGATCCTCTCTCATTATTTCCCTTTCAAACCGGGAAAATAAACTGGAGGAAGTGGTAGTAACTGCCCAGGGAATCCGTAAAAAATCAAGGGAAATAGGCTATTCTTATGCTAAAGTCTCCAGTGAAGATGTAAATGTAGGTCGTTCTCCACAATTAGCACAGGCATTGTCCGGCAAAGTATCCGGTTTAGCAATTTACAACGTAAACAACAGTGTTGATCCACAGGTAAAAGTGGTTTTACGCGGTTACCGTTCATTGACTGGTAACAATGACGCGTTGGTGGTATTGGATGGTATGCAAACTACCCAAACGGTTCTTTCTATTATCAATCCAAATGATATTGAAAGTGTTTCAGTATTAAAAGGAGGCCAGGCTGCAACATTGTATGGGTCTGCAGGTATTAATGGTGCTATCGTAATCACTACAAAAAGAGGTGCAAAAGGTAAACTGAAAGTTTCTTTTGCGAATTCTACCAACTTCGATCAAATCAGCTTCCTGCCTGAGTTTCAAAATAAGTATGGTAATGGATCGCATTATGCTACTTCCTTCGGTGGCGGTGGATACAAAACTGATTATTTAGAAAGGATGAAAGAAAACTGGCGCCCGTTTGAAAACCAACAATACGGCGATGCTTTCAATGGCGAGCCAAGAATTATTGGCCGTGTTTTAGAAGATGGCAGCAAAAATATTCTTCCGTACCAGGCAATTGAAAACACAAGACGTAAAGCTTTCGATATTGGCTCTACGCTCAACAACCAGGTTAGTTTCCAGGGTGGTGATGCTAGCGGAACTTATTTCATGTCGGTTGAAAATAATAAAATTAAGGGTATTGTACCTTTAGATAAAAGTGAGCGTAACAGTGTAAGGATCGCTTCTACAAAAGAATACGGCAAATTGAATGTTGGGTTTACTGCATCGTATGTGCAGGCAGGTTACGACAGGACCACTTTCGATTTTTATAATGACCTAATCAATACTGCTGCGCATATTCCGCTGGAAAGTTTAAGAGACTGGCAGACTAATAAGTTTGCAAATCCGAATGGTTATTATAATGATTATTTTAATAATCCTTATTTTAATAAAGACAATAATCGTACAAAATATACCGATGTCAATATCCAGGGTAATTTTGACATTAACTACAAAGCTACTAGCTGGTTAAATGTTTACAATCGCTTAGGAGTAATGAATAACTCACGTACGCAAAAAAGCTACACTGGAAAATTCCTTTACTCAGATTGGGCCAAGAATAGCGCATTTGTCCCAGCCCCTTGGGAATTTGCAAATGACTATGATGGTATTGACCGTGCCGGTACTGACAACCTCGGTAGCGTTGGGGATTTTTCCGGTACAGAAAACGTTGTTAACAATGAATTCCAACTGCGTATGGAAAAAGACTTTGGAAAATTTTCCAACAAATTAACGCTTGGATACAGCATATACCAAAGAGCTACAAAAGGCATATCAGTTGGCTCGAGTTCTGTTGTGGTTCCTGGTATTTACAATGTTTCAAACCGGCAGGGTGAATTAACCGGAGGTGAAGGAAACACATTGGAACGTAAGTATGGCTATTATGCTGACCTTACAACAGGCTATAAGGACTGGTTGATATTGAATGGCACCTTCCGGTTTGATGCAACTTCAAGGTTCTTTAAATCCACCAGGCCGGCGAGCGCTTACTCTTATCCTTATTATGGGGTAGCCTTATCTTTTATCGCTACAGATGCTATTCCATCACTCAAGAGCAATACGCTTAACTATGCAAAAATCAGGTTGAACTATAATAAGAATGGCAATGATAATATTCCTCTTTATGGCTTAGATCTTACCTATCCAAATGGACCTGGCTTCCCGTATGGCAATACAGTTGGTTTAACTGTTGGCAATACATTGCCCGATCAGAATCTTAAGCCTGAGTTTGTAACTTCGTACGAGGTTGGTGGAGAATTTCAATTATTCAATGACAGGGTTAATATAGATGTTTCCGCTTATACGCAAACTTCAAAAGGCCAGGTAATTACAGTAAGAGTTCCTAATACTACAGGATTTTCAAATCTATTAATAAATGTGGGGGAAGCTAAAAACTGGGGTTATGAAGCGGATTTAAAAGTTCAAATTATAAAAGCGGCTAAATTGAAATGGGAAGTTGGCGTTCGTTATTCTTATAATGACAACAAGGTGGTGGATTTATATCCTGGTATCAATGACTTTCAGTTGGGTGGATTTACTTACGCCAATACAAATGTTATTAAAGATCAACGATTCCCCAACTTAAAAACAGATGGTTACCGATATGCTCCTGATGGGTCTGGCAGAAGACTGGTTGATCCTGTTACCGGTTATCCATTAAGAGATGTTTCTTTAACAAGAAGGGGCGGTACCTTACCCCGCCATATTGTTGGGGCTGGATCAAAACTTTCTTATAATGCATTTAACCTTGCCTTCAATTTTGAATATCGTGGTGGAAATGTTATGTACAGCGATCTTGGCAGACAAATGACTTTTACCGGTGCGGGTAAATGGACAGAGGAAAGAACGCCACATATATTCGCTAATTCCGCTTATCTCGATGCCAGCGGCAAAGTTGTGCCTAATACCTCATTATTGGCGCAGGAGTCAGAATATGAATTGTGGGTATCCCATTACCGCAGGATTTCTGAGAATTTTACAACCCCGGCCTGGTTTATCAAACTGCGGGATATAAATCTTTCTTATAGCTTACCTGCAAAAATGCTCTCCAAAACAAAGATTTTTACAGCAGCGAGCATTGCGTTATATGGAAGAAACTTATTTACCATCGTAGATAAATCAAACTTCTACACTGATCCTGAGTTTAGTTTTACAACAGGTAATGGCGTAGGTATTAATACCACATTGCAAACTCCTCCGGTTCGTCAATATGGTTTTAATGTCAACCTCACATTTTAAAATCTAATTATGCACAAAAAATTAATGAATATGAAAATTAAATTAATATACTACATTGCATTTCTGGCTGTGATTGGTTCAGGATGTACAAAGAGTTTTCTGGATGTTAATACAAATCCAAATAGTTTACCATCCGCAACGCCATCTTTTGTGTTGACTAATGCGCTAAATTCCACTTCAAGTAATATTATTAACCCAAACGAAACTGGGTCGTACTGGTCCGGACTTTGGACTCAATCAAGTTCATACATTTTAAGCCCGGAAAACTTCTCTTATAATTTTACTGATGGTAATTTCAATTACTGGGATGGTATTTATGATAATCTGCAGGATTACCAATATGTAATCGATAATGCGGATGCCAATGATCAGAAATATTTTAAAGGCCCTGCGAAAGTGATGAAAGCCTATTTGTTTGGCGCATTGGTTGATATGTATGGAAATATTCCTTACACCGATGCATTGAAAGGGGTAGGTTCCCTGGCTCCAAAATTTGATGATCAAAAAGCGGTTTATGAAGATTTGATCAAAGTGCTGGATGAAGCCATAGTTGATTTAAAAGCCAATGCGTTCGCAAGCGCATTTAACAGCGCTGATATTATTTTTGGAGGCAATACAGTCAGTTGGGCTCAATTCGCCAATTCCATTAAATTACGATTATTAGTACACCAGGCCCGTATAGCAGGTAGAGAGGCTTATATAACAGCCGAAATCAATAAAATAGTTTCCGAAGGTTCCGGGTTTATTACCGGTAAAGATGTAGGCATAGGTGGTCCATCGTTCTACATTGCTACTGCAGGTAAAACAAATCCAATGTATGACAGGTGGGGATATGATGCAAATGGTGCTCAAAGAGCATTGGGTAGATTTCCAAGGCCAACCAAATTTTTATTTGATTTGTTAATTGCCGCCGACGATACCTTTCGTTTAAAAAGAATCGCATATGCAAAGGGAGGCGAAAATGGTTCAACACCAGGTATAAGCTCATCTCCTGAAATAATAGCTAACTATGTAGGTGTACCCTTTGGAGTATCTTCAGGGTTTACAGCACCTGCTTCTTCTTCAATTGGGCCAAGCTTATTTGTAAAAGGACAGTTTAACAAGTCGTTTATTTTAATGACCGCTGCTGAAATTCAAATGTCATTATCCGAAATTAAACAACGTTTTCCCGCTGTTACTTTACCTGGAACTCCTCAAATATATTATGAAGAGGGCGTAACTCAGTCATTCCGTACGTTGGGAGTGCCAACTGCCGCCGCTCGGGCGACCATATTGCTAACAAGTGGTAAGATGGATGCAGATTGGGCAGCGTCTACCGATAAATTAAAGGCTATTGCTACTCAAAAATGGTTGGCATTAATAAACTTCAGTGGCCTTGAAGCATGGACTGAATATAGGAGAACCGGCTTGCCCGCTATTCCACAGGCAGCTACTGTTACTGGCACTAAAAGACCAGTTCGCTTATTTTATCCTAACACAGAATTAGGTAGCAATACCGCTAATGTAAAGGCACAAGGCGTAGTAGATGTATTTACTTCAAGGATTTTCTGGGATATTGACTAATCCTTCGTTTTCAAAATAAAAAGAGGCTGCCATGTGCAGCCTTTTTTATTTTATGCTTGTAGAAGGTATATATTTATCTTAAACAAATTAAGCAGGAACATAAAAGTCATCATATTCCATAATGCAGCATTTCGACCTCAAATATTATTTTCCTCCAACAAGTCCATAATGCCCATAGGGTAAACGATTGTATCCATCGCATAACGTTTACGTAACATATCCGTAACATTTCGGTAACATTCCATTCACTTTTGCTTAACATGGAAACTGTCTCTTTGCACAAATAATAAATGCATGAGAGGCTTACTTTTTTTATTACTGCTTTCTGTTACTTCATTCTCTTTATTTAGTCAAACTACACCACTTCCATTAACGGGTAAAATTGTGAATGAGAGGAACGAGGTATTGGTAGGTGTTAACATTTTCATTAGCCCTTCTGCCAAAAACATTGTAACAGATGCTGAAGGCAGGTTTACCGTAAATTTAGATAATTCAGTTAAATATACTTTCAAATTGAGTTTTGTAGGATACGAGCCAAAAACGATTAGTGAAATCGATGTTGCAAAAAACCAGGATAATATCCTCGATATTGTTATGAAAGAAAGTAGTAAATCTACTTTGGAAATCGTTACGGTAAGGGCTACCCCAAGAAAAATGGAAAATACAAATGCCCTACTAACATTCCAGAAGGGGAATGCAGGTGTAACTAGTGGATTGGCGGCAGATTTCATACGCCGTACACCTGATAAAAACACAGGAGAGGTATTACGTAGGGTAAGTGGTGCCTCCATCCAGGATAATAAATTTGTGATCATCAGGGGACTTAGTGACCGGTACAATTCCGCGTTCATAAACGGTGCTGCCTTACCCAGTAGCGAGCCAGATAAAAAAGCTTTCTCATTCGATATTATTCCATCTGCATTAATTGACAATATTATCATAAGCAAAACTGCCACGCCGGATTTAACAGGTGAATTTGCAGGAGGGGTTGTACAAATTCAAACAAAAGATATTCCTACCTCCAATTCAATATCGGTAGGAGTGAGTGTTGGTTTTAATACACAGTCTGCTTTTAAGGATTTTGTAAGTAACGAAAGGGGGGAAGGGGATTTCCTTGGCTTTGATGACCGCAGATCCATACCTGGTTCCTATCCCCGAAAATACCTTGATTATTCCAGGTTGTCCAATGAAGAAAAGGTAGCCGTGTCAAAGTCTTTCCGGGACGATGTGTATAACGAAGTTCAGTCAACGGCAGTTCCTATACAGACCTATAATTTTACCTGGGCCAATGTAAGCCGCTATAAAAACGGAAGTGCAATAGGTTCAGTTGTGGGTATTACTTACAGAAGTTCGAAATTATTATTCGATGCAAACAAAACACTGTATGAAAAAGGTACTAATGGCCAGGCATTTTTTGATTACGCTGATAAACAGAATAAATATGCTATTACCTGGGGCGGAATAGCCAATATTGCCTGGAGTTATAAAAAGCATAAAATAGCGTTTAAGAATTTATTTAACCAATTATTTGAGGACAATTATTATTCACGTACCGGGATTAATACGGAAAACCTGCAGGATGTTTCGCTTCGTTCCTCTGTTTTGAACCAGCGTAGTTTATATTCCGCTCAGTTAGAAGGTACCCACCAGCTTACTTCCAGAAACATTAAGGCAATGTGGAACCTCAACTTCGCATTAAATGATAAACAACAGCCCGACCTTAGAGTACAAACCTATGGCAAATCAATTGGCATTAATGAGCCGTTCAGGATTAATTTAAGGGGAAATAACACCAACCGCTTTAACAGCGAGCTAACAGATTATATTTTTGGTTACAACGCTTCGGTATCGGTTCCATTTGAAATTAAGGATCAGAAGCAAACTTTTAAAATTGGTGGTGCCGCTACTGTAAGACTTCGTGATTTTAAAGCATTTATATTCGGTTACAACGAACCTAATAATACTGCATTGTTAACATTACCGTATAACCAGATTTTCAACCGGGATAATTTTGGAGGAAACGGGTTTCAGTTATCTACAGATTTACAAAATGCACAGGATAAGTACTATGGTGTATCAGCTTTATCAGCCGGCTATGTAATGATGGATAATAAGTTAAGTGATAAAATCAGGATCGTGTGGGGTTCGCGTTTTGAGTATTTTGAACAGTTTTTGAAATCCAATACACAGGGTACAGACAAAGCTTTAGTTGTAGATACCAAAAAATTTGATGTATTACCCTCTTTAAACTTTACGTATAGCACTACAAATAAAACGAACCTCCGGATTGCAGCATCACGTACGGTTGCGAGACCTGAGTTCAGGGAAATAGCTGCCTTTACGTTCTTCGATTTTGAACAAATAGCCTCTACCCAGGGTAATTCATCTTTAAAGAGAAGCAGCATCTTAAATGGTGATGTGAGATATGAATTCTACCCAAGGGCCGGAGAACTGGCTTCATTAGGTGGGTTCTATAAAAGATTTGTTGACCCAATAGAATTAAGACTTAACAGTGCCAGTGTTGCCACAAGACGTCAGTACCAGTTTCAGAATGCTGAAAAAGCGACACTGTATGGTGTAGAAGCGGAATTTAGAAAAAGCCTTTCCTTCATCAGCGATAAAGCAAGTTGGTTAAATAATTTATATTTTAATGGCAATGTGTCTGTTATTTTTTCTGAGGTGGTACTTGGAAATACAGATGCATCAGGCAACAAGTTACCAGCTACACAACGGCCGTTGCAAGGACAGTCTCCATACCTGATTAACGCAGGAATTCAATATGATGGAATTAAAGGTACTAACCTCGCTTTGCTGTACAACAGAATCGGGGAGAGGCTTGCGCTGGTGGGTAATGATGATTTTGGAGATATTTATGAAATATCAAGAAACCTGGTTGACTTCCAAATTAGTCAAAAAGTATTGAAAAATAAATGTGAAGTACGTCTCACAGTAGGTGATATATTCAACCAGGCTTTTGCCACTTACGAAAACAGGGACAGCAAACGCACCTATGATGCTTCCATTGATAAATTTTTTGGTACGTACAAGCCCGGAACAACAATTACTATTGGCTTCAATTACAACTTTAATTTAAAATAACAATTACGCTCATTTAGTAAACTTAACAAATAAGAATTTTTATGAAAAAAACATTTGCTTTAATTGCCCTTGTAACAACCGTTTTTTCGGGGTGCATCAAAGTTGAATTAGACGATTCGGTAACAAACAATGGCGGTACCAGCGGCGGTACCGGAACATTGCAGGAAAGAATTATTTCCGGTAAAATAATTACGGGTGTTGTAAACGAAGTTGTGGAACTGCCAAAGGGCAAGTACATATTAAAGGGCTATGTATTTATAAATAACAGGGCTACTTTACGCTTTGCGGCGGGATCTGTTATTGTTAGTGATACCGTACAAAAGGGGGCGCTCATCGTAGAAAGAAACTCACGTCTTTTTGCAGAAGGCACAGCAACCGAGCCAATTGTATTCACTTCGGGCAAAGCGCCGGGTGCCCGTAAGCCAGGTGATTGGGGCGGAATTGTTTTGTTGGGAAATGCTCCAACAAACAGAAGTACTACGCCTATAATTGAAGGAGGTATTAATAGCGAATATGGTGGAAGTGTAGTAGCTGATAACAGTGGTAGTTTAAAATATGTCCGTATAGAGTTTGCCGGTATTGCTGCTGATCCTAATTCAGAAATTAACGGGCTTACGTGTGGTGGTGTAGGCAGTGGCACTACATTAGAAAACATACAAGTATCTTATGGCAATGATGATGCATACGAATTTTTTGGTGGTACGGTAAATCCCAAAAATATCATTGCTTTCGCAACTGCAGATGATGATTTTGATTTTGATTTTGGATTCACCGGACGGTTACAGTTTGGTATTTCACTTCGTGATCCATTATTTGTGGATGGTGGTGATGCAGGCAACGGAATAGAATGTGACAATGATGGTACAGGAACAGTGGCTTCTCCACGTACACGTCCACAGATGAGTAATTTCACTTTTTGTGGACCAAACGGTGCAACTGGTACACTGGCCAATCACAACTTTAATACCCGTTGGCGCAGATCAACTCATTTCGTTTTGCGTAATTCAATTTTAATGGGATATGCAAAAGGTGGTTTTCAGTTTGAAAGCGATTCTACTGCTCAATCTTATGTAGATGGACGTTCATTATTCCGTCATAACCTGGTAAATGCAGTAGTGGAGCCATACAAAGTTGGTACACTTACACTGGTGCCAGCCGTAACTGCTGCTACCGTAAAAGCCAAAGCTGAAGGTGTGGATAGTTGTAAAACTTTTGCAACTGCCGCTGAAATTATGCTGGAAAACCCATTCAATTTAGCTGCTCCAAATTTTGCTCCTAAAGCCGGCAGCCCCGCTCTTGCTGCAAATGCTGCAAGTTTCTTTGGGTTCAGTGGTTTTACTGCCACCACTTATGTTGGTGCAGTAGGTGCTACCAATTGGCTTAGCGGTTGGACGAATTTTACACCACAAACGAATGTTTATTAATAATTGGGATATTAAAATATTATGCAAAACCACTTACATTCGTAAGTGGTTTTGTTATTTTGTATAGTTATGAAGTCAAAGAGAATAGTTACTTTAATCATTGCAGGAATGGTTTGCATAAATGCCTGCAAAAATAAAACTGCCAATAATAGCCAGGCGGTACCTGCAATTGCCAATATTGTTAATGGGATAGAACTGGATAAAAGGTTTTCTTCTGCTGATAGCCTCGTAGTTGTTTTTTATAAGGATCCATTTGGGAGCGACTCTTTGCGTTACACCAGGTATTATAATCAACATATAACTACCGATTCCACATTTGTTATTGAATTACTTTACAATTTGAATCAGCCATTTACCAAACAGGAAAAGGTAAAACCTTGCAGAAGTGAAGGGAAAGTTTGGATGTATTCGCGGGGTAAGCTATTTCAAACAATATATTTTGCTTATTCCAAAGCAGACTGTTATTTTACGTATCTTATAAAGGATGGCTTTTTTTATTATATGGATGTTAAAACTGCTTTTATTAATAGATTAGATAGCCTAAAAAAAATCGCAAAAGAGCCATTTTAGCACCCTTGAGGTTTTTAGCATGAAGTTTCATTGATTGAATGCTGATAATGTTTGTGCAATATTCATTTTTTGTGAACAGGATAATAAGCATATACTACTTCAAACGGTGTGTTTTTCAAGTTGGGTATTCCGTTTCCGATATTTAGATCCCGGGCTTGTGGTGTAGGCTCTACCATTGTATATTTTTCACCCTGATACAATATAGGTTTGCCAATAGGTTTATCAAATTTTACAGCAATTGTTATATGCTTTGGATATGATAAAACAATCATTGGAAGATTGTAGATTTCTTTTACAAGACAGAAGAATAATGCAGCCCTGTCTTCACAATCACTTTGATCAAAAAGTAAGGTCTGTTCCGGAGACAGGCGTTTTTCCTGTCCAAAATTTTTCAGATCTGTTTCAAACAAAAAAGCATACCTCGTAAATCGCATCAGGAAATCAATCCCGTTTTTTGTGCTCATTCCCTTTATGTTTTTTTTCAACAAAGGAATGAGTGATTGATATGTTTCAGCACTAAGGGGAATATTGAAAAAGTTTTCATAACTCACTACCGGGTAGTTAGCGAAAATGCTTTTTATTTGTGGGTTTAATTTTACTTTAAATTGGTATTCATCCTGGTAATAATTGAACCTAAGGTCTTTTTCGATATAATCCGCAGGCCTGAAATTGGGTAATTGGGTTACTTTATAAGTAAAGGGCTTCTTACCGTCCTGGGGAATCCAGTTTATTTCGGAAAGGAAATTTTTATCCTGGGCAACTGGTTTATAATCATGATAATTGAGACAAACATATTGCTTGCCATTTCGGAGATAGTAAGGAAGGTTAAAAATTTCTTCATCTGTCTGTACATAAAACATTAACCTGTCATTCCCAATTTTTAATGTAGCCCCATATCCTGACTTAAGTAATAAAAACCATTTGTGTACGGTATATCTTTCATAATTATCTTCCTTCGGGCTAATAGACTGAACTGTTTTACGTATCAATTGATAATACAACCAATCGTCCAATTTGTATTGTTCTTTAAATAATAGCAAGGCATCAGTAAGTGGTGTATACGCCGTTGCGTTAATGGCTTCAAAGTATTTCTTAATTAAATTTGCAGATACAGGTGAACTATCGTTATTTACCTGTACCAAAGCTGGTATGTCAATAGTAAGCCGGATGGAATCGCCGTAAAAATCAAACTGGACAACCCGTATATTGGACTGACTGCTCAAAAGCAGCGGAGTCAGGTACAAGAACAAGTAAATTGATAATATGGAATGAAAGTTTTTCAAAACCTGTGATTCACATCTAAATGTACGAAAATTAACAATAAGATAATAATGAAATTGTCGTTATTTCAATTTATACAGTTGCAAATCGAAGGTTATTTTTAATCACGAATCAAGCAGTTGCTTTCCATTTAAAATAGTACTACTTCCCGATCAATTTTTTATACCTGATCAGTGACGTGTAATCTGACTTTGGCCCATGCCTTTAAAGCCTGGTTATAATATTCATAGTCCGATCTGGACGTTTTTTTTAATGTTTTTTCCTGATTACATATTGCTTATTACTTAGTGAGGGTTTTGCTGCCACAAATAAGGGTGTTTCTGTTGCTGTCAATTGCACAACGCCATTGATAACTGCAACAGATTCGGATCGCAACTGGCTGCCCCCAATAACCGGCCGGTATACTAATACAGAATCATCATAAGGGAAAGGAAGGCTGCATGGCAACTCAATTCCTTTTTCGTCAGGCACCCATACCGCATAAATAAATTTCCCCTCATTTTCATACTCATCTATAACGGGTAGCTGCTGCAGGCTGCGGTTAAAACGGTAACTGCCCAGTAATTGATTGGTTTGATACAAATAATCCATTGCCGGTTTTCGGTGGTACAATGTATCAGTAAGACCCATGGAAGCAAACTGCGTGGAGTTGCTGATATCAAAATCTTTCAATTCGTAAAAAAATAAACTACTGATACCTTCTCTTAAATAAATTAAGGAGGAACGAAGGATCCAGTCGGCCTGTGTTTGTAATACAGATTTATCAGCTATGGCAATGGCTTTCAGCGGACTCTGCTGGTTAACATCGAACCCTAGTTCGGTGATCCATACCGGCATGCCACCAGCATATTTTTCTGCGAGATTAACAAACGACCTTGCCACACTTTTTGCATCCGATACCTCCGGTGCTGCTCCTCTTGTTGCATTTCCCTGTTGAGAAGTGGCGGCATCATTTGAGTAGTGATGATAGTTGATCACATCCCAGCAAAGATCAATACTGCCATCGGGTTTGTAGCCCCTGTGTTGCCTGCACCATTCTATCATTCCTCTCACGTAAGAAGGGTCGCTGAGCGCCAATCCTCCCATAACCACCTGCATGGTACTGTCAGCAGTCTTCACCCCTACATCATTACCCAGCATGCCCTTGTGCCCATCATAAAAGGCCGACAATAAAGTAGCGTATTCATAAGCATTCATGTATCCATTCGGGCCCTTCCACCATTTGTCTAGCTCGTTGCCGCATTCTACAAAATTCACCAGGCCAAGTCCCACTTTTACTTCATTGGGCGGGTCGCTGGTCCACCTTGGTTGTGTATTAATTTTTAGTAATGATAAGGGTATAGCTGGATTGCGTCCGAAGCGGGCGGTAAACTGGAAAGCCAATCTTCCTTTTTCAATAAATGACCGAACCGAATCCCGGGACTTACCATATTTCAAAGGTGCATTATCGGTTGAACGCATTGCTGCGGGGTAAGTATTTTCCATCCATTCCGGCGTATTTTTAATACAGGCTAACACTTCAATGCTGTCTCTTTTGCAGCGCTCATAAGTCATATCATAATTCCATCCACCGGCGCTTCCGGGGTTGAAAGAATAGCTGCCTTCGGTGCCTTCCATCTGTTTCCAGTCGAGGTAATGCCGGAAGCCGGTAAAGTTTTTAATAGCTGCATATTTGTCTTCTGCAATTTCACGGGACGTAATATTTGGATGTACAAAATCCCATTCAAATCCATTCATGCCAAGGGTTTTACTAAATGGTGCGTACACTCTTTGCGGCATCAATGGGTTGGATGGGGGAGTATATGTTCCAAAAAATTCAATCTCTGCAGGCAGGTCGCTACGGGTACAACTGATGACAATGTATTGGATATCTGTAACAGTAGAATCTAAATTAAACATGGCCGGTCCGGTAATATTTCTATCAGGATATGGTCCCACCCACTGGTCGTATTTACTGCCTGTAAATGTTCCCAACGGTATCCGTCGTCCATCTTTCTTAATTGCAAATAGCCGGGCGGGGTTATCGGAAAAAATACCGTTATAATCATACATCCTTACCTGGCCCAGACTGATAACTTCTCCATCATTTAATGGATAAAAGCATTCGTATGTGGGTTGAAAACCGGCAAAACCAGTATTGATGTTTTCCCCGGTAACTCCATTAAACAGGGCTCCGATACCATTGGGGGCATAATTTAAAATATACCACCTGCTACCTTCAATGGGTATTTTGGTGTACTGTGTTGAAGTAGATGTATCAACCGGTACATGCGGCAGGGTGTCTGTTATTGGAGGAGTTGCCGCTAAGGGATCTGTGGGTAATACATGGCCAAATACCTGTACTTTCTGTGGAATATTGTTGCCATATTTCCTTATCACTACTGCATCTGCCTGCTGCCCTTCCGGAATTGGATAATGTATAAACTCCTGGTAACTGAGTCCTTCAAAAAGTCCAAGCAGTTTCAGGCTGGTATCTTTCTTTAAATAAATGTATGCAGGATTGGTGGTAAATACGCCTGTATTATCGTATAAGCTTATTTTTGAAACCATTGCTCTTCCTGCGAGTTTCAGTTCCACATCTACATATTGATTGTTAACAGTTCCCCACACGCTTTCTATCAGGCTGTTTAAAGAATCATTTAACCAGGGTTGGTAATTCATACCGGTATTAAGGGAGGCGATAATAGTATCTACCGGAATACGCATGGGCGATGTATCGGCAATGGAACCCTGTTGGTAAGGCAATCCAAATACGGTTACTTTCTGCGGAATATTATTACCAAATTTCCGAATGGCAATTTTATTTGCTACCAGTGGAAACATAACAGGCAGGTTTATAAAAGCCTCATATTGTTCACCGGTGAATTTGCCCAGGTAAGTGGTATCCGTGCCGTTGATGGAATAAAGATAAGCAGGGTTAGTAATGAAGACCCCGTTATAATCATACAATGACAACCGGCTTACAATGCTTTTGCTTTCCAGGGTAAGAAAGATAGTAGAATAAAATTGCCCCTGTCCCCAAACTGATGGAACAAGGCTATCCAGGTTATCGGTAAGGTAGGATGAATAATCCCAATTGGGTAAGGCGGGGTCTGTAGCTTTAACCAGGTGTATGCGTTGCCCAGGCTGAGCGCTTAAAGCCGTGCTAATCAATAACAGTAAAACCAGTGTTTTTATAAATTTCATTGAAAGGCTTTTAGTTGCTTTGGGAACCTGTATTTTTAGATAACAGGGTTAAAGCGTTACAATTAAAGGTAAGATGAAATGCGGCAGGATAAATTGGTTTTACTGATTTGTTCAACTGGGTAGAAACTTTTTGATACCGGTTGATAGGAACCAGCTACAACTCAATAGAAATATTTTATTTTGATAAGACGAATCTGCGGATAAAACTACCTCAACCGGCTACTTTCTTTTATAAGTTTTTCATCCTTATTAATCCCTCTTGCAGCCAGGAACAATGCCAAAATAATGAGAATGTGTGAGGAGGCAGCAATGGCATATTCTCCCTGGGTAAAATCCTGGGTGGCCTTGTAATACAAAAATATCAACAACAAATCCAGCAGGATTCCAACGATGCATAAACGTAGTTGGATGATCCTTGTTTTGAATAAAAATATAGTGATCAATGATAACATGCCTAAGGCAATTGTTATAATCATGAGTCCAATATTATCTGTTCCGTTTAACTGGTGGTATTGATTATCGGGCAGATAGGTACCACTGTAAAATGACAATTTTAATGTAAGAAAGGTAATCACGGTGGCTATCAATAGCCAAACGGATTGAATGCGTTGAATCATGCTATCGTTTGTTATTTCATTAGTAAATCCGGTTAATCAATGGGCAATGGTGAATGGTGAATGGGCAATATGCAAAAGTTAGATGTCAATATTTTTTAAACTTAATTTTTGATAATACTATTTCGCATTCTTTATTCATCTTTCATCATTACTCATTCCATCACTCATTATTCATTACTCATTATACATCACTCATTATTCATCACTCATCATTCACCATTGCCCATTCACCCCTACAATTCCGGGTATAGTTCAAACTGGTTCATAAAATCATTTACCTGCTTGCGTACTGTGCTGATCAAATTGGTATCATCGGCGTTCATTAATACATTGTCAACGGCATTTACCACAAATTGCATATCATCTTCCGTCATTCCCCTGGTTGTAATAGCTGCGGTACCTACCCTGATGCCTGAAGTAACGAATGCACTTTTGTCATCAAAAGGAACCATGTTTTTATTCAGCGTAATATCCGCCAGTACCAGTGCCTGCTCTGCTTTCTTACCACTGATGTTCTTGTTACGAAGATCAATCAGCATTAAATGATTATCGGTACCATTGCTGATTAACTGGTATCCTTTATCTACAAAGGCTTTCGCCATCGCCTGGGCATTTTTAATTACCTGTTGGGCGTAAACCGTAAATTCATCTGTCAATATTTCTCCAAAGGCAACTGCTTTTGCAGCAATGATATGTTGCAATGGGCCCCCTTGTATGCCGGGAAAAACAGCCATGTCCATCAGGTTGCTCATCAGGCGGGTATTTCCCTTCACATCTTTTAATCCGAATGGGTTTTCAAAATCTTTCTTCATTAAAATGATTCCACCTCTTGGCCCACGGAGCGTTTTATGCGTGGTAGATGTTACAAAATGGCAATGTTCAAAAGGCGAACTCAGCAAGCCCTTTGCAATCAGGCCGGCAGGGTGTGCCATATCACATTGTAAAAAAGCGCCTACTTCATCCGCCACCCGCCGGATACGGGCATAATCCCAGTCGCGGCTGTAAGCGGATGCACCGCAAAAAATAAGTTTGGGTTTATAGGTTCTTGCCTTTTCTTCCAGCGTATCATAATCAATCAGCCCGGTTTCTTTTACCACGCCATAAAAATGTGCTTCATAGGTTTTACCGGAGTAATTTACCGGTGAGCCATGTGTAAGATGGCCACCCATGCTAAGGTCGAGGCCCAAAATTTTATCGCCGGGTTGCAATAACGCTAATGCAACTGCTGCATTAGCCTGGGCGCCACTATGTGGCTGTACATTGGCATAATCACAATTAAAAATTTGTTTAATTCTGTCAATCGCCAATTGCTCCGTCTGGTCTACAAATTCGCAGCCGGCATAATACCTTCTGCCGGGGTATCCCTCCGCATACTTGTTGGTCATTACACTACCGCAAGCCTGGATTACTTGTAAAGAAGTGAAATTTTCCGAAGCAATCAGTTCAATCCCGTGACGTTGACGGACTAATTCTTTATTAATAATATCAAAAACCAATGTATCTCTTTGCATGAATCTTTTTTATGAGTGCAAATATACAAACGTGTGATTACTTAACAGAATGAATACAAATAAATACGGGCAATGCGACTGGTAGTTTAGCTATTTATTAAGGAGGCCAACCTTACTAAAGAATCTAAAAATAATTACAAGATGGTAAAAGGTTGGCAACCCTGTTCGATAAATTAGAAAGTACCAAAAAAATAACAGGCATTGCAGCCATTTTTTTGAAAAAAAAGTCCATTGTACAATTATAGATGAATGATCCTATTGACTGCATTATAATAAGTTACGTGCACTTTTCGTAAAAAGGGGCAGTTAGTTTTTATCTTTCCGGAAGTATATATGATGTAGAATTTACACAAAATGAACTACTTTCACACATAGTTTTTAAGTAACAACATCTTATTGCAAACAAAACATTCGCATCATGCGGATTAAGTTTTAAGTATGAAGGCGATTATTCCAGTAGCAGGAGCAGGTACCAAGCTGCGACCACACACATATACACAGCCAAAGGCATTGATTCCGCTGGCGGGAAAAACCATCTTAAGTATCATTGTTGACCAGTTGCATGAGGCAGGCATAAATGAATTTGTTTTTATTGTAGGATACCTGGGTGAAAAAATACAGGACTACGTAAAAGCAAATTATCCTGATCTTACCTGTCATTTTGTTTACCAGAATGAACGATACGGAACCGGGCATGCCATTGACCTGGCAAAGGAAATTGTAGGCGAAGACCAGGTATTGATTGTATTGGGCGACACTATTGCAGAGTATGATGTAAAAGGCATGATTGATTCCCCCTATTCCATGCTGGCGGTAAAAAAAGTGGATGACCCCCGTAATTTTGGTGTAGCAGAAATTGAAGAAGACGAGTTTATAACCAGGGTAGTGGAAAAACCGGCGATACCCAAAAGCAATATGGCACTGGTGGGAATTTATAAGATTATTGAAACCCATGATCTGTTTATCTGCCTGAAAAAAATTATTGATAAAGCACACCGGTCAACTGGGGAACTAAGTTTAACAGATGCCCTTGAATGTATGATTCAAGCAGGTGCTAAAATTAAATCAGTACGTGTGCAGTCCTGGTTTGATTGTGGCAAAAAGGAAACCCTCTTAAAATCCAATGCAACATTGCTTAAAAAATTTGGTGGCAAGGTAGGGGGTATGGAGAAATTGGAAAATACCATCATCATTCCGCCGGTAAGTATAGCAGAGGGCTGCGAAATAAAGAATTCGGTAATTGGCCCCAATGTGTCAATAGGTGAAAACACCATCCTCAATTATACTATCGTAAAAGATTCCATTATTGGCTCCTTCTCTAAATTATACGATGTAGTATTGGATGACTCACTGATTGGCAGCGATACTGTTATCAAAGGCGAAACAAGGTCGCTCAATATTGGAGATAACACGGATATCGATTTGGGATGATAAGGAATGAGTGATGCGTGATGAGTGATGAGTAATGAGTGATGAGTGAAGAGTGAAGAGTGAAGAGTGAAGAGTGGGGAATGAGTGATGAATCATTATTTTTAAATAATAAATTCTTAAGGAACTACAATTGTTACGAACGTTTTAAATAATATGGAAATACTATAGTGGAAATTTAAAGATGGCATTTGTATTAAAGCTTTACAAAAAATATTTCAATTGATGTAGGCTAAGTAACTAGAAATTTTTTGACCGAGCCCCATCATTTATAACTGATAATTTATATTTCACTATTCATTACTCATTACTCATCATTCATCACTCATCATTCATTTCTCATTTTTCCCGCTATTAACGAATGCAGCCATTCACCAACAGAATCACCCGGCTTTTTAATATTGACTATCCCATCATACAGGCAGGTATGATCTGGGCCAGCGGTTGGCGGTTGGCAAGTGCGGTTAGCAATGCAGGCGGATTGGGGCTCATTGGGAGTGGAAGCATGTACCCCGAAGTATTAAGAGAGCATATTATAAAATGTAAAGCAGCTACCAACAGCCCATTTGGCGTTAATGTTCCCCTGTTGTATCCCGATACAGATCAGCATATCCGGATCATTATTGAAGAAAAAGTACCCATAGTTTTTACATCTGCAGGCAATCCAAAAGCATTTACGCCGTTATTGAAGCAGCATGGCATAAAAGTGGTGCATGTGGTAAGTAGCAGCAGGTTTGCATTAAAGGCACAGGAAGCTGGCTGTGATGCAGTAGTAGCTGAGGGGTTTGAAGCTGGCGGGCACAACGGAAGAGAGGAAACAACCACTTTTGTATTAGTGCCCGCTGTTTGTAATGCAGTTACTATACCTGTAATTGCAGCAGGTGGTGTTGCTACAGGAAGGCAAATGTTAAGCGCAATGGTATTGGGTGCCGAAGGGGTACAGATCGGTAGCCGGTTTGTTGCCAGCGAAGAGGCATCTTCTCACCCGGATTTTAAAGTGGCCGTTATTAATGCAAAAGAGGGAGATACCATGCTTTCTCTAAAACAACTTACCCCTGTGCGGTTGTTAAAAAATAAATTTTTTGATGAGGTGCAAAATGCGGAACTGAATGGTGCCACACCCGAAGCATTAAAAAGTTTGTTGGGCAGGGGCCGTGCTAAAAAAGGGATGTTTGAAGGTGATTTGGAAAAAGGCGAGCTGGAAATAGGACAGGTTGCTTCCTTGATAAATGCCATTCAACCTGCTGCAACAATTGTAAAAGAGTTATGGCTTGGTTTTCAATCGGCACTACTGGAACCTTTAAAATAAATTATAATTATATTTGGTCAATTCAACTATTTGTTAAACAACCAATATTAAATGCAACGTATTTTCCTTTTTCTTTGTAAGAATTGTGTGCTGCTGCTATTTTTTGTAACATGCCTTCCTTTGTTTTCTTTTTGCCAGCAACCTGTACCAACCCAAGAGCAAATCAATGAACTGTTGCCAGGTGCAATTGATCCTACCCAAATGACCAAATCGGGGTTTGAGAGTTATTTTAAGGACAACAATCAAAAGAAAACAACCGGAAACGATAAGAATAAAGAGAATCCTGAAATAGCAAGACGGCTTCAAAACAAATCTTTGGACCGGGATAGCACCCAGTTAGATAATATTAAACAAAGCGCTTTTAGCCCGGACCAAACCTATGGCGCCAATATTTTCCAAAATGTTGCGATGAATGATGTTTCTGAACTTTCCACGCCGCCGTTAGACTACCCCATTGGCGTGGGTGACCACATTGTGGTTTCGTTATGGGGAGGGGGAGAATACCAGGAAGATTATATTGTGGCCAGGGATGGTGCAATTTTTCCTGCCAGCCTGGGAAAGATAACGGTACAGGGCCTTACATTTGAAGTTGCCCGTTCCTTAATTTATTCAAGGTTTAGAAGCAAAGTGCCGGAAGGTACCAACATACAGGTAACACTGGGTCAGCCGAGAACCATCAATGTAAATGTGGGGGGAGAGGTAAATAACCCGGGCCCTGTTACGGTATCTGCCTTTTCAAATGCTTTTAATGTAATTGGATTAGCTGGTGGAATATCGGAATACGGTAATCTGCGGGAAATACAGGTAAAGCGGGCCGGAAAAGTAATAGAGGTGTTGGACGTATATAAATATTTGGTTTCAGGTGATTTGGGAAAGAAAATATATATGCAGAACAACGACTTTGTACTGGTAACCTTTGTTGAAAAGAAAGTGTTGGCTACTGGTCAGTTTAAAAGGCCGATGTATTACCAGTTAAAAAAGGAGGAAGGGGTAAAAGCGCTGATTGAATATTCTGGTGGATTTAAAGCGGATGCATTAACCTCAGGTATAAAAGTGATACGAACCGAGAACGAGACACAAAAAATCAGGGATGTGAATGCCACGGTTATCTTAAAACTACCCGGGCAGGATTTTTTATTAAACGACGGTGATATCGTAAAAGCTGATCTGATAAAACCGGGTATTGTAAACAAACTTGAATTAAGAGGAGCAGTTGCATACCCCGGCATTTATGAGCTGAGAAAAAATGACCGGCTATTTGATGTAATCAACCGGGCAGGCGGCATTACCAAAAACACCTACCTGCCAAGGGCCTATATTTTCAGGGGAGCAGGTGATTCTACCAATATAAAATCAGACAAGTTGGAAGTGAACCTGAGCGACATTGAAAAAGACCAGGCTGGTAATATTAATAATGTACTCCTTCAGTCAAATGATGTAATACAGTTATTCTTTAGCAGCGAATTCGGCGAGCAGCAAATGGTATCAATTTACGGAGAGGTTAGAAAAGAAGGGGATGTAAAGAAGTACGGCGGTATGACATTGCAGGACCTCATCTATTTATCCGGTGGTTTAAAACCATCTGCTGAATATGGGCGCCTTGAAATTTCGAGCATTGTTGATATCGATTCTGCACAGCAGGGTTTAAAACCTACCCGTACCATTGTAAAATCTTATGCTATTCAAAATAATCTTGAATTAGATACTACAGCAGCAGCCATCTTACTAAAGCCATACGACCAGGTTTTCGTAAGAAAAAATCCCACTTTTCAGTTACAACAAAATGTGCAGATACTTGGGTTGGTAAAGTATGCAGGATTATACCCCCGCTTAAATAAATATGAGCGGCTATCATCTTACATAGAAAGAGCAGGAGGTGTGGTGGAAAACGCCAACCTGGGTGGTGCCATTTTATACCGGAATAAAACTGAATTGGCAAAAGCGAAAATTGTTACTACCGCCAGGAAAGACTCTGCAGGAAAGCTTATTGACGGCAACGTGAATGGTTTGGACGAACCGGTTAGCATTGATTTGTACAAGGCAATGAAATTTAAAGATTCCAAACATGATATTATTTTGCAGGATAAGGATGTTATTTATATTCCCGAAGTGAATCCATTTGTAACAGTAAAAGGAAGGGTACAATCTCCCATCAAAATTACATTTGATAAGGACCATACCAATCTTTCTTACTACATTGATAAGGCAGGTGGATTTGGAATTAGACCATGGCGTAAAAGGATATTTGTAACATACGCAAACGGCAGGAGCAAGCGGACCAAAAACTTTTTCTTTGCACATTTTTACCCAACTATCGAAGAAGGCAGCACCATTACGATTCCCGAAAGGCCTGAAGGAACCGTTGTTGGCAGTGCCATTACACAGGGACTTACTACGGCAATTCCTTTAGTAATTACTTACTTACTTTTAAAACTTTAACAATCGTATACATTGAGCACATCTGAATTGATAAGGGCAATAATCAGCAGGCTGGTTAAATACCGGATATTGATATTGTGTGCAGCCATCATAGCCGCATTACTAATGCTATTTTATGCCAAAAGTAAAAGGCCGGTTTATACAGCAAAAGCTACGATTTTCCCATTATCGAATGTAGCCGAAAATTCTTTGTCTTCAAATGCTTTAAGTGGCATCCTCGGGTTGGGGGATTTACCTAAAAGTTTCAGTAGCGATGCGGCCATTAATATTATTGAATTAACCTACAGCAGGTACGTTAGAGAAGCAGTGGCCTCCACAAGGCTTGCCGCCTTTGGTAATAAAACCATTACCCAATTGTTGATAGAGGATTATAACAGCCATAAATCTTTTTTAGATAAGGTTGTATCGATTCCAGTGGACAGTGTTACGCTGGCAGTTACCGGTGGCGAGTTTTTAAAGTCGGGTATTGTTGCTAAAATGAGTAAGAACGGGGTGCTTGAATTATATTATAGTCACCCGGATAGCAAATTAATTTCTCCCATTTCCTTTGTGTTGATTGATAGGGTATCGCAGTTTTATATTGACCTTAAAATAAAAAAGGCAACTGCTGATTATAGTTTTACGGTTAAAAAAATTGACTCTCTTGATAGGATTATTAACAATATTGACCGGCGTGCAATTCGTATTCAAAACACCACACTTTTTGCCCCGGATAAACTGGAGTATGAAATACCAAAGGAAAGGGTTAATTCCGATAAGCAGCGTTACCTGAGGCAAAGGGATATATCACAAAACAACCAGGAGGAAGCCCTATGGCGGCTTCAAAAATTAACGCCCATTATTTCTGTATTGGATAAGCCAACCGCTCCATTTACGGTTAATAAACCATCGTTTATTGTATACAGTGTAATAGGCTTTGTTGCCGGTTGCCTGTTGGCTGCATTTATCTGTGTGTTTAGCTTGCTGTTCCAATACGCCCGGTACGAAATTCGAAAAAGTATTTTTGACACTGCAATTCCTGCAAATTCATCATCATGATTTACGAAAGGCCCATTTAAACATTTCTTTCCAGGAGGCTTTTTTTCCATACATTAATATACCGGTGCGGTATATTTTACCGGCCAGCCAAGTGGTGAAAATAAAGCCGGCAATTAATAAGGCCATGGATATAGCCAGTTGCCAGCCCGGTACCCCGCTTGGTATTCTGCCCATCATCACAATAGGAGAAGTAAAAGGAATCATACTTGCCCACACCATTATTTTACTGTCGGGTGTATTTAAGTTACTGGATAAAATAATAAAGGCGAAAATGATGGGCATTGTAATGGGCAGCATCAGCGATTGTGCTTCCTGGGGATCTTCATTGATTACGCTGCCGATTGCAGCAAATAAAGCAGCATAAAAAAGATAGCCACCTAAAAAATAGAAAATAAAGCAACTGATTATGAGTGGCCAGTTGATACTGCTGATGTCTTTCTGCAGGTCCATTATTTTCATTGCCATGGCGCTGTTACCACCCATGCTACCGGGCATTGATTTATTAGCTTCCCCTGCCTGTTGAATCATCTCTGTGGGTAGAAATGCGGCTGCAGCAGATGATAATATCACAATTAAAATTACCCATAACAGTAACTGAGTAAGCCCCACCGCAGCAATGCCTATAATCTTTCCCATCATCAATTGAAAAGGTTTTACACTGCTCACCATTACTTCTGCGATGCGGTTTGTTTTTTCTTCCATTACCCCCCTCATTACCATCGCACCAAAAATAAACATCGTAATATATATCAGGATGCCGCTGCCAAATCCTACACCATAATTTACGGCGGCATTTACTTCTTCAGATTTTCCTTTTTCTGTGGTAAGCCTGTTTTCAATCCTATAGGCACCCATCGATTCTTTATTAATGCTATCCAATATTTCTTTCTGGATGCCCTTTTTTTGTAATTGATTTTTCTCGTAAGCCCTGTCCAGCCTGTTTTCTATAATTTGTTTGCCATCCATGCCCAATTGTTTTTTAGAATGGATCGTAAATTTTTTAGAAACAGAATCATTATTGAGATTTAACACTGCATCATAGCCCTTGCCCTCGAAATTGCTGCTATCCACATTGCTGGTAAATTCAAACAGCATCCGGGCTGAATCGCTTTTTAAATTTGATTTAAATATACCCGGGTCATTTACAACCGCAATTTTTTTAAGGCTGTCTTTTGATGACATGGCGAAATAGGCACTGCCAAAAATGAACAGAATCATTGCAATGGGCAGTAAAAAGGTAGAAAGCAAAAATGTTTTATTCCGAACCCTTGTAATATATTCTCTCTTGAAAATGAGCCAGATTTTATTCATACAAATTTTATTGAACGGTTACAATGATGATATGATTATTTTGATCCTATGTTAATTTGGGCAGAAGTGAATAGTTGCAAACATTTATTCGAGCCAAAAAACTAAGTACTTTTTATACTCTATTTGCCTTATATACTTCTAATTCACTTTCTGAAATTGCCTTGCCCCGGGTGTACCTTCCACCAGTTTAATGAAGATATCATTCAACGACGGCAGCACTTCATTGAATGAATGAATAGCAAGATCCTGGCTGATAAAATATTTCAATACATCATTGGGAGTGCTATCGTGCTGGAGCTTTATTAATAGCTGGTTTGGCTGGTGCCTGATCACTTCAAAAATATAAGTCATTAAATTCTCCGGCCTTGTTGCAACACCTATTTGATACAAATTTTCCTTGAACCTGTTTTTGATATCGCTTACGGTACCATCTAAAATTTTTTCTCCTTTATTTACCAATACAATATGATCGCATATTTCTTCCACCTGTTCCATTCGGTGAGTGCTAAAAATAACGGTGCTACCCTTTTTTGCCAGGTTAAATATTTCGTCCTTTATTAAATTGGCGTTTACCGGGTCTAATCCACTAAATGGCTCATCCAGTATAATTAATTTAGGCTCGTGCAATACAGTGGTAACAAATTGTAATTTCTGACTCATGCCTTTACTAAGGTCTTCTACTTTTTTATTCCACCAGCTTTGCATTTCGAATTTTATAAACCACTCTTTTATTTTCTGTGTGGCATCCGACTTACTCAATCCCTTCAACTGGGCCAGGTAAAGTGCCTGTTCACCAATTTTCATTTTTTTGTACAACCCTCGTTCTTCCGGCATGTAGCCTATGTAACTAACATCATTTACGGGGTCATATTTTTTACCATTAAAAATAATGTGGCCACTATCCGGGTAAAATATTCCGGTGATCATTCGAAGTAAGGTTGTTTTGCCTGCCCCATTAGGTCCAAGTAATCCAAATATACTTCCCTGCTCAATATTAAAGCTGATATCGTCTACCGCTTTTTGTGTGGCGAAATATTTTTTAAGGTTGTGCAGTTCTAAAATATTCATCGGTTAATAATTTGAGATGTAAGATTAAGGAAAATTACTCAATAAGAAAATGGCTCAATGTAAAAATGGCTCCATTTGGAAATATTTCCAATTCAAAAGTCAATCATTTAAATGAGCGCTAACTGAAAACGAATGTTATTTTTTTCATTGACTATTTTATCATTAGTATGCTTTATTTGAAAATCCTTACAAAGTGGCAGCTCTTTTTTTAAAAAACGCCAACTGACTTTTCCATTTTCAAATTGAGTCATTGAGTTATTTTTAAATTAAGATGGAAGCGATTTGCTTTGCAATTCTTTCGCCATCCATCGCTGCGCTTACAATGCCGCCTGCATAACCTGCACCTTCACCGCAAGGGTACAGATTTTTAATTTGGAGATGCGTTAAAGTTTTATCATCCCTAGGTATACGTACAGGCGAAGAAGTGCGGCTTTCCGTGGCCACTACAATCGCTTCATTACTAAAATACCCCTTCATCTTTTTTCCAAATTCTACAAATCCTTTTGCAAGTGATTGATAAATAAAATGCGGAAGTACCTCACTCAATTGCACTGAACTTAATCCAGGCTGGTAAGAACAATCTGGTAAACTTACAGATACCCTTCCATTCGAAAAATCAACCATGCGCTGTGCAGGAGCTTTGAAAGATCCACCACCGGCATCAAAGCAACGCTGTTCCACCATTTGCTGAAACTTCATAAATTGTAATGGCCCGCCCATTTCAGTAGTGTAAGTGTGTTTATATTTTTTTATTTCTCTTTCCGCATCGGCTAATTCTACCTGCACTACCATGCCACTGTTTGCAAAAGGATTATTTCTTTTAGAGGGGCTCCAGCCATTTACAACCAGTTCGCCCGGTGATGTTGCTGCCGGGGCAATGATGCCGCCTGGGCACATACAAAATGAAAACACACCTCTGCCATTTACCTGTTGTACCAAATTATAAGATGCAGGTGGTAAAAATTCTCCCCTTGTTGGGCAATGGTACTGCAATTGGTCAATCAGGTTTTGGGGATGTTCTACCCTTACACCCAAAGCAAAAGGTTTAGCTTCGATCAATATTTTTTTTCTATACAACATCTCAAAAATATCTCTTGCAGAATGCCCCGTGGCTAATATTACCGCATCCCCTTTAAATACATCACCATCCAAAGTGGAAACAGCAATAATTTCATTGTCAGTAATTTGGAAGTCGGTAACTTTTTTTTCAAAAATAAATTCGGCGCCACTTGAAGTTAACTGTTCCCTCATGGCCGTGATAATTTGAGGTAATTTGTTGGTGCCAATATGCGGATGCGCCTCGTACAATATTTTTTCTTCCGCACCAAAATGTACAAACAGGTTTAGTATCCTGTCAATATTTCCCCGTTTATTGCTTCGGGTGTACAATTTGCCATCACTGTATGTACCTGCACCACCCTCGCCAAAGCAATAATTACTTTCCGGGTTAATTTCACCTTCTTTATTCAGTATGGCCAGGTCTCTTCTCCTGGATCGTACATCTTTTCCTCTTTCCAAAATAACAGGCTTAACGCCCAGTTCAAGCAATTGCAAGGCTGCAAATAATCCGGCTGGTCCTGCGCCAATGATGATAACCCTTTTTGAACTGTTGGTTACATTTCTAAAGTTGAATGCCTGGAAAGTTCTTTTTTGAAATGGCTCGTCAATAAAAGCATTCACCACCACATTCATCCATATAGTTCTTCCTCTTGCATCCAATGATTTTTTATGAATATGGAAACCGTATATACTGTTTTCTTTTTTGCCAATGGCTTTGGCAATAGCATTCTTTACAATGGCTTCATCAGCCAACTGGTGGGGCAAAAGTTTTAAAGAAATAATTTGTTGCATCCTGGATTAGTTAAAGGGGACTTTGAAGAGTTGGTATCTTCAAAGTCCCCTTTAAAATTTAATACTTTTCTTATCTAAAAAAAACGTTGAGGTTCCTTTAACTTTCATTAAAACGGTAAATCATCAATGGCATCCGGTGAAGTAGCGGAGAACGTATCCAGGGGTTCCATGTATTCCGTATCAGTACCGGATTTATCAACTGTGGGTTGCAGTACCTGTTCTATTCTCCAGGCATCCAGGTTTGTAAAATAATTTACTTTGCCCTCCTTCTCCCATTTACTTCCTTTTATATTAAAATACACCTTTATGTCGTCACCAATATTTACTTTATCTATGATGGTTGTTTTATCCTGCACTGCCTGAAATTTCACATAGTTGATAACTGTTCTTCCACCGATATCATCTGTTTTTTCTACAGCAAACTCTCGTGTTTTAAAGGTTGCAGACTTTTGCATAGTATCAAATTTGGCAACCAGTTTCCCTGTTAATTCGTAACTCATTTTATAAATTTTATGCAACAAAAGTAAACTTATTTGCGAATAAAAATATTTACCTGTTCTTTTCAGTTTGGTTTTAAAAAAATAGCTACCTTCCTGCAAGCAAACCACAAATATATTCATGTTTTTAGTCTACATTATTTTGTTATCTGCTGCAATAATTTATTTCCTTTCCTATTACAAAACTATTTACTACCACTTCTTTGCTATATACCGCCGTTGTTTTGGCAGGGTAAAGCTTTTTACAGATAGTAGTATGGAATGGTTATTGAAACCTTTTATGAACATTGTAAATAAAAAGAAGATTAGTATAAATATATTCATAGATAAAGGCCCAACGTTTTTTGTTGCCAGTTGAGTAGTGTACTATGTTGCTTTATAAGAAATGTCCCGGTTAATCTTTCAAACAAGCTTAAGAATGGGCATTATTCCTTAGACGGTTCTTTTTAATTATGATGATGCAAAATGACTATAATTTGATTTTTGAGAAGTTTAATGGGGGCAGGAAAATAATAACTGCAAATGTGTACTAAAAAGCCGGGGCATTTATTGTGCAATATGACCTCGTATGGATAAAAATAATTTATTTATTAACATGCATAAATTTTTATCTAAAAAATGCCTGGTAACTTAAAAAAAATGGTTGTCATTTTGTTTTAGGCAGAACAATTGAGGCTGGGCTTGCATTGTATCGGGATGCGTCGATTTTGACTGAAATGAAAATTAAAAATAAACGAATTATGAAATTGCATACTGTGGTTACACGTAAAAAAACAAGGGAATAAAAAATTTTTTTTTCAACAAATTCTTTTGATATTCGCTGTCTTTCTCAAAAATAATCCGGTTGAACCCTGGATGATTATTTTGCTAAAATTCAAGGAATAATATTAACTCAATATATAAATTGCTAAAGGAATAATGGATAAAGTTTTTGATAAAGTATGGGCTAATTGTTTAGAAATAATCAAAGACATCGTTGAATGGCAGCATTATAAAACGTGGTTTGAACCGATCAAACCAGTTGCATTAAAGGAAAAAGTATTGACAATACAGGTTCCAAGTCAGTTCTTTTTTGAATACCTCGAAGAACATTATATCAGCCTGCTGGCAAAAACACTCAAAAGGGAATTAGGTAAAGATGCCCGTTTGGAATACCGCATAATGGTAGATAGCGGCAATAGTAAAAACAAGCCGCTTACAATGGATGTACCGGGACATGGATTTAAATCATATTCTAATAATGAAATGGATTTTCCGTTGGTTATAAACAACCCTGTCAAAAATCCTTTTGTTATTCCGGGGCTTAAAAAGATGCAGATAGATCCTCAATTGAATCATGCATATACATTTGACAGTTTTATTGAAGGCGATTGTAACAGGGTAGCCCGCAGAGCCGGCAAAACTGTTGCAGAAAAACCTGGTACTACTTCTTTTAATCCATTGGTTATTTATGGTGGGGTTGGTTTGGGTAAAACGCATCTTGCCCAGGCAATTGGTAATGAAGTAAAAAGATTCCATAATAATAAGGTGGTGTTGTATGTGAGTTCGGAGAAATTTATTAACCAGTTTATTGATCACGGCCGTAATGGGGCCATCAATGATTTTATTCATTTTTATCAGTTGATAGATGTGTTGATAATTGATGACGTGCAGTTTTTTAACCGGGCGGAAAAATCGCAAGATGCTTTCTTTTCTATATTCAATCATCTCCACCAAAGCGGTAAGCAGTTGATACTAACCAGTGATAAGCCTCCCAAAGACCTGGAAGGGGTACAGGAGCGTTTGTTGAGCCGTTTTCGCTGGGGGTTGAGTGCTGACCTGCAGGTACCGGACTATGAAACAAAGATTGAGATTTTAGAGAAGAAAATGAAGAATGATGGACTGGAAATGCCAAGAGAAGTGGTTAAGTATATTGCCTATAACATTAACAGCAATGTTCGTGAACTGGAAGGAGCTTTAATATCATTATTGGCACAATCTTCGCTAAATAAGAGAGAAATTGATCTTGAATTGGCTAAAAAAGTACTTAGAAATTTTGTAAAATCTTCCAGTAAGGAGATAACAATCGATGCTATTCAAAAAATGGTATGTGAGTATTTTGATGTGCCTTATGATAAATTACTTCAAAAAACGAGGAAGCGTGAGATAGTGCAGGCCCGCCAGATCACTATGTTTTTATCAAAGGCTTTTACAAAAAATTCATTGAAAACAATTGGGGAGCATTTTGGTGGAAGAGATCATACTACTGTAATTCATAGTTGCCAAACGGTGAAGGACCTGATGGATACCGACAATTTATTTAAGGAAAGCGTATTGGAATTGCAGCAGAAAGTTCAGTTGGCTGCGATGTAATTAATGTTTGATAACAGTATTTTGTCGATCCAGATTCTTTATTGAGTTTGGATTTTTTATTTTGTTTTAAAATATGGATGTATAAATGCCGGTGAAAGAACTTATTGTTGCACTTTTTTCAGCTTGCGGAGTTCCGTATTATTATTATAATCCTTTGAAGTGCAGTCGCTGTAAGGATCTGTTATTTATTTCTACATATTTTTCAATTTATTTTGGGTATTCGGTTGTTGAATTGTATTTTTGCAACCCCTTAATAAAGTTAGGGCAGGTAGGAGAGATGCCTGAGTGGCCGAAAGGAACGGTTTGCTAA
>JBBQTL010000009.1:0-59054 GCA_038213285.1 Chitinophagales bacterium | reverse complement strand
TAATGCTGGCTATATAGATGGAGTTGCTCCGGAAAGCAAGTTATACATTAACAATGGCGCTGCGGATAACGCTTCGGGAGTTAAGTCCGGGGAAGTTAGTTTTACTGAATCTGCAAAGGAATATGGTTTGGATAACAAAGGTGGGTATGCCACGCATGCCGCTTTTTTTGATTATGATTTGGATGGTGATCTCGATGTGTTTATCATCAATAATAGTTTTATACCCGTAAATACACTCAATTACGCCAACAAAAGAGATTTGAGAGCAAAAGACTGGCCGGTAGCTGATTTCTTAAAAGGTGGTGGAGATCGTTTTTATAAAAACGATAATGGCAAATTTGTAGAAATTGGCCAGGATGCAGGCATTCATGGGAGTTTAATTAGTTTTGGTTTGGGTGTTACAGTGGGCGATGTTAATGGTGATAATTATCCAGACGTGTATGTATCGAACGACTTTTTTGAAAGAGATTATCTCTACATAAATCAAAAGAATGGAACGTTTAAAGATGAATTGGAGAACTGGATGGGCCATACAAGCCTTGCCTCTATGGGTGCTGATATTGGGGATATCAATAACGACGGCTATGTGGATATTTTTACTACAGATATGTTGCCAGATGACGACTATCGCTTGAAAACAACTTCCTCTTTTGATATCCCTGATCTATACCGGTTTAAAGTAAAACAGGGTTTTTATAACCAGTTTATGCAAAATACTTTACAGGTTAATAATGGCAATGGAAAATTTTCAGACGCAGGCTTTTATAGTGGGGTAGCTGCCTCTGACTGGAGTTGGGGAGCTTTAATGTTTGATGCGGATAATGACGGGTTAACAGATATCTATGTTTGTAACGGAATTTACCACGATGTAACTGATCATAACTTTATTGATTTTTTTGCAAATGAAATCATCCAAAATATGGTGCTTACAGGTAAAAAAGAACAGGTAGATGATATCATCTCAAAAATGCCTTCGGTTCCTATATTAAATAAGGCATTTAAAAATCAGGGCGATCTTAAGTTTTCCGATGCAGGTGCATCATGGGGTTTTACAAAGCCGTCTTTTTCAAATGGTGCTGCTTACGGTGACCTGGACAATGATGGCGACCTGGACCTGGTGATTAATAATGTAAACGAAAAAGCATTTATTTATCAAAACAACAGCCGGGAGAAAAATAAGAATAATTATCTAGGAATATCCTTAAAGGGAAGCGGAAATAACTCATTTGCAATTGGCAGTAAAATTAAAGTTTATGCAGCAGGTAAAGTTTATTACCGTGAAGTAGAGCCCAGCAGAGGATTTCAGTCATCAAGTGATTACAAACAAATAATTGGTTTAGATACTGTAAAATATGTAGACTCTTTAATCGTAATATGGCCAGGTGGGGTATATAACAGATATGGGCATCTGGAAATAAACAAAGTTCACACACTTCAACAGACTGAAGGTTCTACAATGGTCTATACAATGCTTCAGCCTGTTTCTGCTACTTTATTGCAACCCATAGAAAATACTATGGAAAAGCATATAGAAGACGATTACCTGGATTTCTATGATCAAAGAAACCTCCCCGAAATATTATCAAGAGAAGGACCAAAAATTGCCAAAGGAGATATCAACGGTGATGGACTGGAAGATGTTTACATCGGGGGTGCAAAAGGCCAGTCGGGGCAATTATACCTGCAGACAACCAAAGGCTTTTTAAAAAAGCAACCGGCAATATTTAAGCAATTTGAAGATTTTGAAGATGTAGCGGTATTATTTTTTGATGCAGACAAAGACGGTGACCTCGATTTATATATTGGAGCCGGGGGGAATGATGTGGCAGCCGGGGGACGCCGGGTACAACACCGGTTATATAAGAACGATGGAAAAGGAAATTTTGGGATTACAGACAATTCATTTCCAGCCAACAACATGAATATATCTGTAGCGGTTAATTATGATTATGATGGAGATGGCGACGAAGATTTATTCGTAGGCGCAAGGAGCGTGCCTTATAGTTATGGAGCTACTCCACAAAGTTATTTGTTTCAGAACAACGGGCAGGGGCATTTTACGGATGTAACATCAACCCTCAATCCTGACCTTGTAAATGCGGGAATGATAACAGGGGCGGTATGGGCAGATGTAAATGGTGATAGTCAAAAAGAATTGATCATTACGGGGGAATGGATGGCAACCAGGATATTCCGTTACAACAAAGGCACTAATAAGTTTGAAGAATTGAAGCAAACAAATCTGCAAAATTTATTGGGCTGGTGGCAAACGGTAGAAGCTGCTGATATAAATGGCGATAATAAAATGGACCTTATTATTGGCAATATCGGGGAGAACTTTTATCTGCATCCAGATGCAAAAAATCCTGTAAAGCTGTGGGTAAATGATTTTGATAATAATGGTTCCACCGACCAGTTTTTAACGAGAACTATTGAAGGGAAAGACGTCCCGGTCTTTTTGAGAAAGGAGATTATTGACCAGTTCCCTTCATTAAAGAAACAGAATTTAAAACCCGATGATTATGCAAAGAAAACAGTACAGGGTTTATTTAGCAGTGATTTGATTGCAAGATCTTTCGTAAAAGAATTTAATTACAGCAGTTCAATAGTCGCCATCAATGACGGAAATGGGCATTTTACCATTCGCAAAATGCCTGCCATGGTTCAACTGTCGAGCGTGAATGCAATAACAGCTACAGATCTAAACGGCGACAGTCGGCCTGATCTGATTATTGGAGGTAATTTATTTGGGTTCACCCCTCAATTAGGCCGGCTGGATGCAAGTTATGGCGATGTACTGCTAAATACCGGCAAAGGAGAATTTGTTAGGGTTGATCCGAAACAATCAGGTATCAGTTTAAGAGGGCAAATAAAAGATATCAAAGAAATTGCAGGTAAAACTGTGCGGTATATACTTATTGTACAAAATGACCTCCATCCTGCTTTATACCAGGTAAATGGTAAATCAAATTAATACTGGAATGACAAAACAATCCGGAGTTGCTTGCATGATAACTACCATCGGACATATTTTTCGTTTATTCTGTGTAACCTTTTGCATCTTCCACATATCTTCCTGTAATAATGGAACTAAAAAGTCAGGTCCAATGCTATTTGAAGTATTAAAGGATGACAGAACCGGCTTACACTTTAAAAACCAGTTAACACCCACGGAAAATTTCAACATGTTTAACTACATGTATTTTTACAATGGCTCGGGCGTAGGAGCCGGTGATTTTAATAAGGACGGCCGTGTAGATCTTTTCTTTGCATCCAACCAGGGGGATAATAAATTGTACCTTAATGAAGGAAAATTGCATTTTAAAGATATAACCGTTGAGGCCAGCATTCCGCAAGACAAGGGCTGGTCAACCGGGGTATCCGTTGTAGATATCAATAATGATGGCTTGCTGGATATATATGTTTGCAAAGTTGGTAAGTTTAAAATCTTAACTAGCAAAAATCAACTGCTGATTTGTAAGGGGATCAAAAACGGAATACCATTTTACGTGGATGAAGCCATGAAATACGGGCTTGATTTTTCCGGCTTTAGCACACACACCGCTTTTTTCGATTATGATATGGACGGTGACCTGGATATGTACCTGTTGAAACATTCCATTCATCAGAATAGTTCATTTGCTCCCCGCAGTCAATTTGTAAATACCTACGATTCTTTATCCGGCGACCGGCTGTATCGAAATGAGGGTAATCATTTTACCGACGCAACCAAACCTTCTATGATCAACAGTTCGCAAATTGGTTATGGGCTTGGTATTGCAGTAAGCGATATTAACCTGGATGGCTGGCCCGACTTATATATTGGTAACGATTTTCATGAAAATGATTATCTCTACATCAATCAAAAAAACGGCTCTTTTTCCGAAGAAAATAATCAACGGTTGATGCACACCAGCAAATTTTCGATGGGTGTGGATATTGCCGATGTCAATAATGATGGATATCCGGAAATAGTCTCCATGGATATGCTGGCCGAGGATCCCTATATTTTAAAACGTTCATTGGGAGACGATGATTATGATGTTTTTTTTAGCAAAATAGCAGTAGGGTATAACTACCAGTATTCAAGAAACAATCTACAGTACAACAAGCGAAATGGTTCATTCAGCGAGGTGGGTTTATATGCAGGTGTTTCAGCTTCCGACTGGAGCTGGGCACCACTCTTAATGGATTTCGACAATGATGGTCAGAAAGATTTGTTTATCGCCAACGGTATTCCCAAAAGGCTCAACGACATGGATTATATAAACTTTATCTACAATAATGAGATTCAGCAGAAAATTCAAAACAACAGCCTGAAGGATAAGGATATGGAGCTCATGAGGAAATTCCCTGAAATAAAGATCCCCAATAAATTTTATAAAAATAAAGGCAACCTGCAGTTTGAAGATATGGAATCGGCTGTGGCTAATGATCAGCCCACTTATTCAAACGGATCGGTATATGCAGATTTTGATAATGATGGTGATTTGGATGTAGTAGTGAATAATTTAAATGATGCCGCATTACTATATGAAAATAAAGCACTTCAAACACCAAATAATTTCACCGACGTAAACCTGGTTGGTACAGGTAAAAATGTAAATGCAATAGGTGCAAAAGTTATTTTATTTGCTGGCGGCAAAATAGAAGCCTATGAAAAGAATCCGGTGAAAGGCTTTATGTCAAGCATGGAAATACCCCTGCATATTAGTTGGGGAACAACCAAATTGGATTCAGCATTTTTAGTATGGCCCGATAATACCTGTGAAAAAATAACAATGGATACGGCATCGCATCAAATGACAGTCAGGTATACAACCGGGTTACCGGCATTTAATTATAATAGCATCTACGATTTAAGCAGGAATAATACAAAAAAAGTGGTTGACATCACCTGGGAAACCGGGTTGGAATATGTACATAAAGAAAATAAATTTAATGAATTTGACAGGGAACCGCTCCTTGTTCATATGCTTTCAACAGAAGGACCTGCATTGGCGGTAGGCGACATCAATAACGATGGGTTGGAAGATGTTTTTATAGGGGCTTCCAAAACTTTTCACAATGCCATTTTTTTACAGCAACCCGGTGGAAAGTTTTTAAAAACGAATCAACCTGAAATGTATAAAGACAGCATGTACGAAGATGTAGATGCAATCTGGGCTGATGTAAATAATGATGGCAATATTGATTTAATCATTGCCACCGGTGGCAATGAATATTATGGAACAGATGACCATTTGTTGCCCCGTATTTATTTGAATGATGGGAAGGCAAATTTCAAAAAGCTGGCCAATGCTTTTACGAATCAATTTATAACTCCATCCTGTATTGTTGCGAATGATTTTAACGGGGATGGCTTTATTGATTTGTTTTTGGGGGCAAGAACTGTTCCTTGGAACTATGGAGAAATACCCCGCTCCTATTTGTTGCAAAATGACGGAACAGGAAAGTTCGCAGATGTTACCAATAAGTATGCAAATGAATTAGCTAATATCGGCATGGTAACCAATGCGGTTTGGTATGATATCGATAATGACAGTGACAAGGATTTGATCGTAACCTGCGAATGGGGCGGAATAACTGCATTTATAAATACCAATGGGAAATTTGAAAAAAAGGAATTGACCGGCAACAAAGGCTGGTGGAATTTTTTACTCCCTGTTGATATCGATCATGATGGAGATGTGGACTTCATTGCTGGTAACCAGGGATTAAACAATCGTTTACAGGCGTCCACAACAAAACCAGTACGTTTATACTTTAATGACTTTGATAACAATGGGAAAAAGGAGCAGGTAATTACTTATTACCTGAAGAATAAGGAAATTACTTTTGCAGGAAAGGATGAATTACAAAGACAGATACCAACCTTGAAAAAGAAATTTATTTTTGCCGAAGATTTTGCCAGGGCGGAGTTCAAAGATATTTTTCCATCCCAGTCAATAAACCAGTCCACTATATCGTCTGCTGACTATTTTGCCAATGTTGTGTTGATCAATAACGGCGATTTAAATTTTTCAGTTAGGGATTTGCCATGGGAAGCGCAGTTGACCGCCTATCGGGATGCAGCCATCGTGGATGTAAATGACGATAACCTACCTGATATATTGTTAGCGGGTAATTACTACAGCAATAATATTCATGCCGGTAGAAGTGATGCTGATGTAGGATCCATCCTGGTTAACAAAGGCAAAGGGAATTTTCAATATGAAAACCTGAATGGGGTTATCGTAAAGGGAGAAACAAGAAGGGTGCGCCCAATAAAAATTGGTGACGAGCCGGCTTATATCCTGGCGAAAAATAACGATAGTATGCGGGTAATAAAATTTATAAGCCCCAAAAAATAAACTGGTAAAGTGCCTGATTTTTTTGGGGCTTGGTAGCCTCCTCAATTATTTTAAGACTTCCACAACCAGGGCAGATACACCAATCATTCCAGGAGGTATGAATTACATTACGGGGAAATAAATTTTTGTTATCCACTTACTGCTATCTGCCTCCATTGACCTGTCTGTTATCAATGAATAAAAAGGGATAGCGGGTGTTCTATATTTGTAGTCTTCTACAAAAAGTTGTAGCTGCTGATATGCATGCAAGGTAACTCCAACGCCCCCTTTCACCTCAGCCACTAAAATATTGCCCCTGCCCAACATTTGCTTTTGCAGGATGTCGCCGGAGGATGGTAATAGTTTATCAGTTGGTATCGCCACTTTTACATCAAAATTTATGCTGTCGTTTGTTTTTACGTTCAACATAGGATTACCGCTTTCTTTTGCGGATTGGCGAAGGGCGTATTTTCTGAGTTGATCAATAAGACTATAAATATACTGGTTGGTGGGATAACCTTTACACTGGCCCGATGTAGCAATTAAAAAGCTATCTGAAACATAAGCTTTTTGTATTTCAATGCCATAAATATTTTCCGGTTTTGAATAAAATGTGTTTATACTTTTCAAAATTCTGTTCATATCCCGGTTTATTTTTTTAGCCTCCAGGTATGCTATAAATCGCTTAACAGGATTATAGGAAGTAATCATAGACCCGGTCCATTCCAACTGTGTAGAATCTATCATAATTGAAATGAAGAATAAAACGGTTGTAACCGACCTTGGTTGCCCGTTGATAGAAATATGCAGCAAGGTGATGTTGCTATTTTCGACCTTGTATATATGATCATTCAGATAAAAACTATCATTGCTCGTATTTCCGGGCCACCACTTAGCCACGGTCGCCTTATCCAGCAACATCCTGTGAATACCTTTTCCTGTTGCTCTAATACCTGTACCCGACCTAAGCTTAATTGTGTTTGGAATAAAAACATAAGTTGAACCAATTAAAACCACAACAACCGCTAAAATACCTATTACCCATTTTTTCATAAATACGAAAAATTTTATTATCACCAAGCAAAATATTGGCAAATAAAGTTAAATTCACCGACTATTTATCAAATCATTTTTTTATTATGAAACGCTTAGCCATATTCCTTTGTTTACTGTTTCCCTATACTATTTCGGTTGCCCAGGACCCCTGGAAAATCACCGCCACCAATATCAATCCCGCCAATTATTATGGCATCACCGTAGCCAACGGGATGTTAGGTATTGTGAGCAGCCCTGAAGCATTTAAAGTGAAAGATGTGGTATTGGCAGGTGCGTATGATTTATATGGAAGAGGACGGGTAAGTAATTTTATCCGCAGCTTCAATTTGTTAAATATGTATATGGAAATTGATGGCAGGCGGCTGTCCAATAGTGATGTTACCAATATGCAACAAACACTCGATATGAAGCATGCCAACTTTACTACTTCTTTCAATTATAAAGACATTGCCACCGTTAGCTATACTTATTATTCATTGCGGCAGTTGCCTTATTCTGTTTTAATGGACATCACCGTTACAGCAAAAAAAGATTTTAACATGGGTAGTGCCAGCATCATGGAAGCGCCGGATGCTTTAAAGGATGTACAGAATTATTACAACGAAATTGACCGGCCACATACTACCATCAGCCTGCTCACTTCGGCTGCAAAAAGTCCGACCGGTAAATTATTAATGTGCGCCTCCAATGCATTTATTTTTAGTGAAGCACATGGCAGCGAGCCAAGGGTAATCCATGAAATGTGGGATAACAACATGCACCTGGTAAAGTTTGCAAAAAAGCTAAAAGCCGGGGAATCTTACCGGTATTCGATTATCGGTTCTTCCATCACATCTGCACATCATGATGATCCGTTGAACGAAGCTGAACGACTTACTATTTTTGCCAAGTTGCAGGGCCGGGACAGACTGATAGAGATGCACAACAAAGCATGGGATGAATTATGGACCAGTGATATCAATATAGAACCGGCAAGCCCCGCACTGGCTGCGGCCGTTGCACAAACACAGCAGGATATACACAGCATGCTGTATCATCTTTACTCATTTGTGCGGGATGGCGCTACCAACAGCCCCTCACCAATGGGCTTAAGTGGATTAGGATACAATGGCCATGTGTTCTGGGATACAGAATTGTGGATGTTTCCCGCTATTTTACAAATGCATCCTGAACTGGCAAAGGGTATTATTGAATATCGTTTTCAACGGCTGGAAGCGGCCAAAAGAAATGCCTATGGCAAAGGATATAAAGGTGCGATGTTCCCATGGGAGAGTGCAGAGACCGGCGTAGAAGAAACACCGGTATGGGCGTTGAGCGGGCCATTTGAACATCATATAACTGCCGACATAGCCCTTGCTGCCTGGAATTATTATTGCGTTACTCAGGATAAAGAATGGTTGCGGGAGAAAGGCTGGCCTATTCTGAAAAACACCGCCGACTTTTGGGCAAGCAGGGTGGAAAGAAACGGTCACGGAAAATACGATATTAAAAATGTGGTAGCTGCTGATGAGTGGGCAGAGAATGTAGATAACAACGCTTTTACCAATGCCGCTGCAAAAGCCAATTTAAAATTTGCCACGGAAGCAGCCAAAATATTAGGGATAGACGCTGATGCCGATTGGATGAATGTTGCCAATAATATTCCCATTTTAAAAATGCCGGATGGCACTACCAGTGAGCATGCTACCTACAAAGGCGAAGGCATTAAGCAGGCGGATGTAAATTTACTGGCTTATCCGTTAAAGGAAGTTACTGATCCAAAACAAGTAAAAAAGGACCTGGATTATTATTCAGTAAGAGTGCCTGATGAAGGCACACCGGCAATGACACAGGCCATATTTGCCTTGCTATACGCAAGAATCGGCGACAGCGAAAAAGCATATCACTTTTTTAAAGATTCCTATGTTCCTAATTTATTGCCGCCGTTTAATGTAATCGCTGAAACAAAGGGAGGCACCAATCCTTATTTTGCAACAGGTGCCGGCGGTATTTTACAGGCAGTACTAAATGGGTTTGGAGGTTTGGAAATCACCCCGGCAGGTATTACCCAAATAAAATCGTCTTTACCTAAGGAATGGAAAAGCCTAACATTGAAGGGGATTGGTTCAGGGAAGAAGACGTACGTAGTTAAGTAAAATTTTGAATCAGTCAGTGTAAATTCATCTTATTTACTTTAGCGGCATTTTAAAGCTCCAAAATATTAAATACAATAGCAGCAAGCGTTCTAAAATAAAAAACCTTATAAATTCATCGTTCTCAAAAGATCACTTTAGCCGTCGCATGCATTGTGTTAATTTTTTTGGTCCAGGCATTGAAGCCCTTCTTAAACATCGTTGCGTCGCCCTCTTGTACTACATACCAATGTGGATCTTTGATTGTGTTTTAGATAGAGCTAATAAGTTACAAAACCGGTGTGAACTTTTGATGATTAAATGGCAATGGCCATCATCTAAATTTAATGTCTGCTTTCTATACTAATTCAATTGTATTAGTTTACTTTTCAGCCATGAAAAAAAGTACCATACTATTATCAGCTATCCTGCTTTGTTATGTAAGCTCATCATCGCAAAAAATTAATTATCAAAAATCTTTTGAAGAGGCAAAAAGGTTATCAATTGAGCAAAACAAGCCCCTTTCAATATTGGTAACAATGCAGCCAGCAGCCACTGTTACCAACTACCTGGCAGTACTAAATAATCCTGAAGTAGTTGCCAAATTCAATTCAAGCTTCATCAATTATAAAGTTGCAAGGGAAGATTCCGCAAGCAACAGTTTAATTCGGCAATATAAGATTTACCGCTTTCCCTCTTTTGTTTTTCTAGATACCAAAGGGGGCGTCATATCAAAAAATGCAGTGATAACGTCATTGGTGCCTGATGTAATAACCCTAGCTGACGATGCTATAAATTCCAGCATTGGAAAATCGCTGGTAGATTTTGATAAAGAATATTCAGCAGGAATGAATGGCACAACTTTTTTGAAGGACTATATCTCCAGGAGAAAGAGCGCAGGGTTAAAAGACAATGCGGAATTGATAGAAAAATATGTTGACTCCTTAACCATTGCCGACCTCGGTAATTACCAACAGGTACTTTTTATTTTACAGGCAGGTCCGCTTGCAGATGGAAGAGCTTACAAACTTGCCCACACTTATAAAGGTATAATCGACAGCATCTACAAAACCGAAATTATTGAAGAGCGTACTTCCATCAACAACGGCATAATTACAAACACAATGGCAAGTGCAATTGCAAACAAAAATATTGACCGTGCCTATGCAGCCGCCAATTTTACTAGGGGTACCTGAACAAGAGATTACAGGGAAGGCCAAAAGAATTACACCTTAAAGTTGCTTCAATATTACACTGGTGTAAAAGACACGATAACCTATTTAAGAGAAGCAGTCATTTTTTATGATCAATATTATATGACCATTAGTACAGATTCTTTAAAGAATAGAGAGCATCAAACGATGGAGACCGCTAAGCGGAATGCAAAGAAAAAAAGTGAAATCGTTAATCCCAATGGGGTGGTAACAAGATCCTTTTCATTTAAATATGCCCCAAACATTTCCGCAACAGAATTAAACAATGCAGCCTGGACTTTTTATAAATCAGGTACAAAGGATGGTACCTACCTTACCAAAGCAATACTGTGGAGCAAACGTTCAATTGAGCTAAACCCGGTTGCTGGGTATTATGATACATTATCCCATTTACTCTACCAACTGGCTTTTTATGCCGAGGCAGAAAGCACCCAGCAAAAAGCAATTGAATTGGCAAAAGCAGAAAAGAGAAATATAAAGGAGATGGAAGCGGAGTTGACAAAAATTAAAAGGAAAACATTGTAACACTGTATCAGTAAAGGCCGCTCACCGATTCAAATAATATCACCGCATTAAACACAATTTTCAACGGCCCTGCCTTTCCCGCGGGTATTGACAATGGACAAACACAAAGGGCATAAGATCAATCATATAATCTCGCCGCAAACGGTTGCAGTCATTTTATTCCAAAGCCCTCTGTAATTTTTTATTTGCAAAACATAAAAAAAAACCTATTTTGCAATATCTATTAAATGACACGGCTGGCTGCTATACTACTATTGGGGATATTTTCCTTTAACATCTTTGGATATAAGATAGTGGCGATTTACACGGAGCACAAGGCAAATGAAAAGATGGAACTGGCCTTTGATGAAAACGATTACACCGACCAGCAGTTGATCTCCATTAAACAACCTACCAACCTTCCGTATTATCAAAACTCAAAAACATTCCAGCGCATTGACGGTGAAATAGAAATAGATGGCATCTTTTACAAGTATGTAAAATGCAGGATTTATAATGACTCGCTCGAAATGCTTTGTATACCTAATACCGCCAAGATGAAGATACAGGCGGCAAAAGCTGATTTTTCCAGGCTGGTTGCGGATATTCAAACATCTGCCGGGAAAAAGAAATCGCCGTCAGAATCAAAATCTTTTCAGAAAATCATCAGTGAATTTGAAGAGCAACTGTCAGCAGTCGTTTTTAAACCAGCGCCAAAATATTTAACTCATTTTATTAAGAGCCAAATATTTGTAAACAGTCTTTTTACAAAAACCCTTGAGCAACCTCCTGATTTTCCAGCCAATAATTTCCGCATCTAATTTTTAACTGTTCGCAAAAACTTTCCTGTAATACCGGTGATTTCATAATCATGCATGAAAGCGATCTGCATTATTGATAAAGGTATTTTCAGCACCGGATCAGTTTGATTACTCACTCACTTATTCTTATTTATGAAAAAACTATTGATCGTAATAGCTGCTTTTTTAATTGCCAGTTCCTGTAAGCAAACAGGGCCTCCAAAAAATACTTATTTTCCCGAACCATTCTCCTATAGTAAAACTGTGAAGGAGTTGAACGAAGTGGTAAAATTTAATAATTTTTCGCCCATAGTTGCCTGCCGCAATTATACCTATGCCAATATAGCGGCTTATGAATGTATTGCAGCAGCTTATCCCAAAAAATACCAATCGCTGGCAGGGCAAATTAATGGACTCAACGCAATGCCAACATTGGATACTATCAAGCCTGTTGATGTAGAGTTTTCAGCCTTGCTCGCTTTTTGTAAAGTGGGTGAAGCAGTAACTTTTCCGGAAGGCAGCATGCAGGATTATGTGGACAGCTTAAAAAACCTGGCGAAAAAAGAAGGAATGCCGGACGATATGTTTAAACACTCAGTGTCCTTTGGTGATACCATTGCAAAAGCAATCCTGGACTGGAGTAAGAAGGATAATTACCTTCAAACAAGAAGTGCTCCCAAATATACCGTCATCGACACACCCGGCCGCTGGGTTCCAACTCCACCCATGTATGCAAGCGCTATAGAACCGCATTGGAATGAATTAAGGACCATTGTGATGGACAGTGCCTCGCAATTCATGACGCCCAGGCCCATCCCTTTTAACATGACCGATAAAAATGGCCCTTACTATAAGCAGGTGATGTTATCAAAAAATGCTATTGATAGCCTTACCGACGAACAAAAGCATATTGCCATGTTCTGGAACGATCTGCCCAACGAATTACATGTAAGCGGTCATGTACAGTTTATGACAAAAAAGTTTTCACCCCCGGGCCATTGGATGAATATTGTGGGGATCGCTTCCATAAAGGCGAAGGCTGATTTTGCCAAAACAGTAGCGGCCTATGCCTTAACCTCTATTTGCATGTTTGATTCTTTTATTCAATGCTGGGACGAAAAATTCAGGAGTAATATGACAAGGCCCGAAACCGTGATTAACAAATATATAGATGCCGAGTGGAGGCCCTATTTACAAACACCGCCGTTTCCGGAATATACCTGTGGGCACAGCACGGTATCATCGGCTGCAGCAGAAGCTTTAACCAAAATGTATGGCGAACCATTCAGCTATACCGATACCAGTGAACTGGAATTTGGCATTCCTAACCGTTCGTTTACTTCCTTCCGCCAGGCATCTGATGAAAACAACCTTGCCAGGTTTTATGGGGGCATTCATTTTCACCCAAGTTGCCTGGTAAGTACGGAGTATGGAAAAAAAGTGGGCGATTTTATTGTTGGAAAATTGAAGCTGGAAAAAGATTCCAAATAAGCCTTATTGTTGTTACCAAAGCAGGAGGTTGGTTGCATAGGTGCAACCAAATTATCTAACGGATTAAAACTAACAAAATGAAAAAATTATTGATAATACTTGCTATAGCTTTATTCACGAACTACAATATAAACGCACAAGGTTGCGTAGCCGTTCGACAAATGGGCGGAGCAGGGATGTGTTCATCCAATTCGTACAATCTTTCCAAAGGTGATCTCCAGGCGGGGGTTAACTACCGCTACTTTCATTCGTGGAGGCATTTTGTTGGAAAAGAAGAGCAACCAGAACGCCAGGTAACAGGTGGCGGCCGTGATAAATTTGGCAATGACCGTGGCAATGCAGTGAACATCTATTCACACGCAGTTGACCTGAATTTGTCGTACGGCATCACCAACCGGTTGCATTTTAATGTAACTATTCCCTGGGTACAGAACGAGCGTTCACAGGTGATGAGGCAAACAACACCGGTAAAAGATACTTTCCGGTATAGTGTAAATGCTAAAGGCCTGGGGGATGTACGTTTCGGTTTAAATTATTGGGTAATCGATCCTGCAAAGGCATACAATGGCAACCTGATGATTGGTGCCGCTATAAAATTAAGAACCGGAGATTATGCAGCCACCGATGATGCACCCCAGGCAAACGGTACCATCAAAAACGTAATGATGGACCAGGCCATACAGCCCGGCGATGGTGGCGTAGGTTTCTCCATCGAATTACAGGGATTTACCCAGTTGCACAAAAGTATTTATGGCTTTGCCAATGCATATTACCTGTTCAATCCTAAAGAATCAAACGGCTCGTTTAAGTCGTTGCCTTCTGCCGGGCTTGCCGGTTATAATGTGTATGCCAGCCCTGATCAGTATTTTGCAAGGGCAGGAGTGATGAGCGCTTTAGGTAAGGCACAGCATTTAACTGTTTCATTGGCAGGAAGGATTGAAGGCATCCCGGCTTATGATGTATTGGGAGGCCAGGTAGCTTACAGGCGTCCGGGTTATGTTGTAGCAATAGAGCCTGGTATTTCGTACAGGAAGGGTAAGCATAGTATTACCCTGTTTGTGCCTTACAATGTTGTAAAAGACCGGGTACAAAGTGCTGCGGACATCGCCAGCCAGAATTTGAAAAATGCCAATATAACCGATATCTCTAAATTAGCTCATGTTCAGGGAGACGCCGCATTTGCTGATTATTCCATCAGCTTAGGCTATACTTACCGGTTTGTAAAAATCAAAAGCAATCAAAAACTTCGATCCTAAATTATAATCTAAACCTTAAAAATTCCGGGACAAAGTAATGAGGCTGGTAAGATAGCTGCCGCTCACGTTACTTTGCCTTGGTTATTAAAATAATTTTTATGAGAAAATATTTTTTTAAGACGATTTGCTGTTACCTGTGGTTCTTACTGGTAGCAGGAAGCCAGGTATCATTTGCCCAAACTGATATCGATGCCATCATGATGGGTAAAAAACGTTTTTGCGTTGGCCCCATGTACAGTTATAGTAGCTGGAAAAACTATTGGGAAGGAACATTGAAAAGAGACAACCTGAATTTGGGTACCGTATCTACACAGATGATTGGCCTGATGGGCAACTATGGTATCAGTTCAAAATTGAATGTATTATTCAGCGTGCCTTATGTTACAACAAAAGCAAACGCCGGAACCATGGCTGGAATGAAGGGCATCCAGGACCTGAGCCTTTTTGTAAAATGGATGCCGGTTGAAAAAGAGATGTGGGGTGGGGTTGTATCCCTGTACGGAATTGGCGGTGTGTCTTTTCCGTTAACCGATTATGTGGCCGATTTTCTTCCCTTGTCAATTGGCTTACATAGCAAAACAGCCTCCGCACGGATTATGGCCGATTATCAAACCGGAAGTTTTTTTGTAACCGGTTCGGCCACTTATGTACTGCGTGATAATATCAAAATAGACCGTAATTCGTATTACACTACTGAGTTGCTTTTGACCAACGAAGTAAAAATGCCCAATGGTGCTAATTATAATTTCAGGGCTGGTTTTAGAAATGAAAGGGTGATTGCAGAAGCGGTGGTAAACAAATGGACGACCCTTGGGGGCTTTGATATTAGCCGCAACAATATGCCCTTCCCCAGCAATAGAATGAATGCTACTTCTATCGGCGCCAATTTTAAATATGTAGTGTTTCCTACAAAACATGAAGTATCGCTGGTTGCAGGTGGCAATACTACGGTAGCCGGCCGGAATATGGGACAGTCGCTCACTTTTTATGGCTCTATATTTTATGTACTTGATTTTAACCGCAAAACAAAATCAACTAATCAAACTTCAAAAACTAATTGATATGAAAAAGATATTTTTTAGCTCAGGTTTATTGATTGCGGCTATTGTAATTATTTTAAATAGCTGTAGCAAAGACATTGTGGGCCGTACCGATCATACACCCGCATTGAACCCATCCAAAACAGATGAGAATGCCGGTACCTGGAAACCCATTTTACTTACGGGACCAGCGGAGTTTGCCGTGCCTGCACCAATAGCAACCAATACCCCGGACTATATCGCACAAATCAACGAAATAAAAACATGGCAGGCTGATCTTACCAATGACGAAAAAAACATTGTAAAGTATTGGAGTGCCGGTGCAATTTTGAGGTGGAACGAAATCCTGCGGGAGTTGGTAGCCAAACACAATTTACCACCCTATCAAAATGCGAATGGTACTTACCCCTTTCCCAATGCCAATAATCCTTTGGCCTATCCACAGTTTCCATTTGCCAATCCGCCTTATGCTGCGAGGGCTTATGCCTATATCAGTGCTGCACAATACGATGCGCTGGTGGCGGCATGGCATTATAAAAAGTTATACAACCGGGCCGCACCCTATAAAGTGGATGCCACCATTAATGTGCTGATTCCGAAATCAGATTTGGCTTCGTATCCGTCAGAGGATGGAGTGGTAGCAGGTGTTGCAGTGGAGATGATGAAATTACTATTTCCCGGCGACCAGGATTTTATCCAGGCAAAAGCAGAAGAACACCGAAGGGCACGCATACTATCAGGCGCTAATGTACGCAGCGATTTAGAGGCAGGCGAAGCATTGGGTAAACTGGTCGCCCAGAAATTTGTAACCCGTGCAAGGGGCGACCGGGCTGGCGCTTCGGCAGGTAACCAGGCCCTGTGGAACAAACTGGAAACAGATTGTATTGCAAGAGGCGAAACACCCTGGATTAGTCTTGAATTACCAAAACGCCCTCCTATGTTGCCCGTATTTGGGAAAGTAAGTCCCTTTTTATTTGATTCGCTCACTTGTATCGCCCTGCGGCCTGATCCGCCTCCACTGGTTGGCAGCAAGCAAATGACTGATGAAACAGAAGAAGTATATCAAATGATTAAAAACCCAACAAGGGAGAAAACCAGGATCGTTCATTTCTGGGCTGATGGAGTAGCTACCTATACTCCTCCCGGCCATTGGGATGCCATTGCTGCGGAGGACTTTATTACAAAAAATTTTAGTGAGGTACGCTGGGCAAGAAATATGGCATTGCTGAATATGGCATTGGGTGATGCAGCCATTGTGTGCTGGGAAACCAAGTATTTTTATTTTAATCCACGGCCAACCCAATTAAACCCGAATATTAAAACACTCACCGGAATCCCCAATTTCCCTTCTTATATATCGGGGCATTCTACATTTAGTGGAGCGGCCGCCGCAATTTTAGGACATATTGTTCCTGAACGGGCTGCGGATTATACTGCAATGGCAAACGAAGCATCCATGTCAAGGTTATATGGTGGAATTCATTACCGCACCGATTGTTCCGTAGGCCTGGTGGTAGGTAAAAACGTGGGTAATTATGCTATACAAAGAGCGAAAACAGATGGCGCAGAATAATTTTATAATCGTTAAGCTGAATATAAAGGCGCTGTAATTCATTGCAGTGCCATTTTAACATCTATCAGATAGCCAGGTGGATACTGCAAAAAAGTGTTTGTACAACCGATATGGAAATTCATGATACGGTATTAATAGCTTCCGCTTGTGTATGTTTAACCGTTATGTAGATGGCCTTGCAACCTGGAGCCTCATGAATAATCCTACTATGCAAATGAAGCCAGGCAGATGGCGGAAGAAGGGTATGCGGAACTAGAGGCCGGAAAGTAAAATAGCGTTAATTATATTACCCTATATTTATATTATTAATAGGTTTTAAATTCTATAAAAATGGAATCTCTGTATCAATTTAAAATATCCGAAACTTTTGAAAATGTAAGGAAACTTTCTTTTGAGGAAAAGAAGGAATCTGCATTTGATGAAGTAAAAATCAACAAATTATTAGATAAAATTTTGGAGTTTAAAAAGGTATTTACTGATAAAACAAATAAAATAAACTCTCTGGTTGAAAAAATTGAGGAAATAACTTGGTTTAACAATTTAGATAATAACGCCTTAATGACGATAAATGATTTGATTTCATCAATGAGAGACTTGCATTCGTCTTTATTAAGACAATATATTTTTTTAAATTTCATTCGCTCCAAAGGAATAGCTAAAGAAGAAATAAAAAAATTTAAAGATTCAATGGATGATTTAAAAGACGTTTCAGCCGACCTTGATTCAAGATTTTTTTTCCTGCCAATTATCACTGATTTTCAAAAAACTACTAAAGAACTTTCATTGATTTAATGACAATACTTTGCCTGGAAGACTTTAAAGTTCAATTTGACAAGTTAAAGAAAAAGAACTCTTACTCATCAATTGAAGCAGACATTATAGAATATTTCTCCAATAAAGAAATACAGCAATTAACTTCCGGTACAAGATTAAATAATAGTGACAATACCCCTTTTATAAAGAAAAGATTAAACGGAAGCGGAGGCTTTAGAATATACTTTTTTATTGATCATAAAAAGTGAAAAGGTTTATTTACTGTTCCTACATCCAAAGACAGGCTCTTTAGGGTATGAAAATATTACCGACGACTCTAAAGCTTTATTATACAAAAAGGTTTTGGAATGTATAACGTCAAATAACTTATACGAGCTTACGGTTGAAAATAATAAATTGGTCTTCAGAAAACAGTAAATAATACACACAACAAAAGTAATTGCAAAAACTGGCGGACTAAACCCCAATCGGCTCTAAATCGCTGCTGTACTGTATCATGGCTTGAAGGAATTCTGTTGGACTGTTGATTGTTAACTTGTAATTTTAATTCTTTACTCAACGGCAGTTCCAGGCTGGACAGACAACGGATTCCCGGTCGTTTTATGAGATAAAATTGTAAACAATATTATCAGCGAAAGCATAATTTGAATTCAAATAAATTTCCATAATCTCCTTTCCTACATGATCTGTTTTTTACAAGGGTTTGATATCCTTATCCTTTCAATTGCTTTAAAAAATCTTCACTTTGTTTTGGAAATTTTTGTACCAGCCACATTAATACATCCAGCTCTACTGATGCCGGTGCACGCCTCACTTGCACTAGTAGTTTATTAGCGTCGGGCCTGTTTGTTGTAAGATTGGATGCCCCTTCATTAAACAATGAACAAATAGCCTTTAGGTTTGCAGCATCATCTGTTCCACCCATCGACTTATCAATCACATGGCCTATATGGAGCCTCGCTTTTCTGCCGCCATCATCTGGGTGGGGCTCACCTGCTGCTATACCGCACATTTGGCAGGTAAAACCATTTCTATCCAAGACGAAAGCACGTACTTCTTTTGAGATACCTCTTTCAAATGCAGGTAAGGGTTTAAGATTGACTAGCAGGTATTGACCCGGTTTTAATTCACTTCTGTCATTGTGGGTTACTATATTCATGCCCTCTTCGTTTCTCAATTCTCTCACCCTGCGTCCCCACTCACTGGTCCCGGCAACTTCCCGTAAAGTATCAGAGTTTAAAATTGAACCAACATTCTTAATAAGATAATCACGCAACTTGGCTCTCGAGCCTGTTTTCTTTAGAACGGTTTTGATCATATTTTTTTAATGCTTTTTTTATAGATAGTCCAATTGCTTTTGCAACGGGCGCAGGAAATGCATTTCCAACCTGCCTGTACGCAGGAGTTTTTTTACCCGCAAATTGCCAGTCTTTTGGAAAGCCCTGAATTAATGCTGCCATCTTAAGAGTTAGTCTTGGCATTGCTTTAGAACCATTAATTGGAGGAGCGTCTGCAAGCCCTTTCCCATCCACTCCAAGCAAAGCCCATGATTGTTTGGCCCTTGTCGGCCCAAGGTCTGCACCGCCATGCTTTTTGGAACCTCCTACCAATGTAGGCGCTATGTTATTAGCTATTAATTTCCAGGTATCAACATTCTCCCAACCTGATGATGCCATTTCATCATACAATAGTTCACCAACAGTTAAAGGTGGTTTTTCGTTTTTTGCAGGCCATTTAAAGAAATCGAAGTATTCCTTTTTGAGTGCAACAAGTATTGCCCGGGGCCTTAATTGGGAAACTCCATAATCACAGGCATTGAAAAGTCGCCAGCCGCATTGATAACCCATTTTGTAAAACTCGTTCAATATATGTCGCCGGTATTCTTTGAACTTAATATCCAGCAATCCCCTTACGTTTTCAAGCATCACAGCTTTTGGACTACATTCTTTTACAAGCCGTAGTGCTTCAGGAAATAAATCTCTTTCATCAAGTTGTCCTAATTGTTTTCCAGCGATAGAGAACGGTGGACATGGAACACCGCCGGCTAAAAGATCAACATTATCGTATCGTTTTGCGGAGAACTCTTTAACATCTTTGTTAATTACGTTCCAGTTTGGTCGGTTCAGGCGTAGCGTATCACAAGCAATTGATTCAATTTCTACCAGGGCAAGGTGTTCAAATCCTGCCTGTTCCAGTCCAATGGCTTGCCCACCTGCGCCCGCACATATTTCTATTGAAGTAAAGTCCATTTTTGCCATTTGCTCACAAATTTAGCATTTATTTCTTACGAAAACTTTAAAGTGTTTTGAGCCTTTTCATCTCAGTCAATTTAAACATCCCGGAGACAATAATATATGGAAGCCTGATTTTACATCTCAACATTCTTTCCACTAGAACACCGTTTATAGGGATACATCACACTCATCCTGCTCCGGGCTCAACAGAAGAAATATAGCCTTGTCTGACCTCACAGGATTTTAAAACCTGTGAGATCTTTCGAAACGGGCAAGTTTATTTTCCAATGTGTTTCAGATTTCACAGGTTTGCCAACCTTTTAGCTGACTGCACCTGTTTAAAGGTTTCTCATGCAAGGTTGGCGGCCTTTACACCTGCTACTGAGCGTCAGTTTGAAATTAACCCGCTCTTTTCTTTATTATTTTTGTAACACTACAAATACTTAGCTTTAATGATTAAAAAACGAACGGTATGCCAATAAAAATAATGATGTTTTCCATGATAGCTTTGTTATCAACTACGCTTTGCAATGCGCAGCAGCCGGCTCCTCCTGATAAAATTTATGGACAGCTTTTTATTGATGTTCAATTACAAAAAATATTTCCGGACGGAAAAACATTTGTGGACTGTACGCCAAAGCGAAGAGTGAGCGATATCATGTATGGGTATGGTTTAAAAAAAGGCCCAAAGATGAACCTCAAAAAATTTGTGGAAGACAATTTTAGTATGCCTTCACCGCCTCCACAGTTCAACTATGTACAGCAGGAAAAAGACGTGAGCCAGCATATTAAAAACCTATGGAGCGCATTAAAAAGAGATGCAGATAAGAAAGTGGAGTATGGCAATTCATTATTGCCCTTGCCTTATCCATATATCGTACCGGGCGGGCGGTTTAGGGAAGTGTATTACTGGGATAGTTATTTCACTATGCTGGGTTTAAAGGAAAGTGGCGAGGTGGTGATGATTGAAAATATGGTGAAGAACTTTGCTTTTTTAATCAGTAAATACGGACATATTCCAAATGGTAACCGCAGCTATTACCTAAGCCGGAGCCAGCCACCTTTTTTTAGTCTGATGGTTGAATTACTGGCAGGCATCAAGGGCAATTCTATTTATAAAACCTACCTGCCCGCAATGGAAAAAGAGTATGCATACTGGATGGATGGGGCCGATAAAATAAAAGCAGGTAGCCGGTTAAAGCATTTGGTAAAATTGGATGATGGCACTTTATTCAATCGCTATTGCGATGAGAATACCAATCCAAGGCCGGAAAGTTATAAGGAAGATTACGACGTATCAGAATCAGTAGCAAAGGAACTGGCTATGCGTATCAGGGTTAGTTCACCTGAGGCATTAAAAAGGATGTTGGCAAATACAAAGGCCACCGTAAACCAACACCTGAGGTCGGGTGCCGAAAGCGGCTGGGATTTCAGCAGTCGTTGGTTCAGGGATAGTAAAACAATTGAAACAATTCAAACAACGGATATCGTGCCAGTTGATTTGAATTGCCTGTTGTATGCAATGGAACTGACTATTTCAAAGGCTAAAAAATTAAGTGCTTTTAAAAATGAATCAGTCGTTTACTTGCAAAGGGCAAATAAAAGAAAAGCAGCCATCCTTAAATATTGCTGGAATTCACAAAGCAATTTTTTTTATGATTACAATGCAGTTTTAAAAAGCCAAACCGGCGAAATTACCGCTGCAGGTTTGACTCCGTTGTTTGTAAAAATCGCTACAGCAGAGCAGGCCACCGCAGTGGACGCTACTACACAAAAGCACCTGTTAAAGCCAGGCGGGATTGTTACTACTATCCAACATACCGGTCAGCAATGGGATGCGCCAAATGGTTGGGCACCGCTGCAATGGATCAGTATCATGGGCCTGAAAAATTATGGAAAAAATGAAACAGCAAAAACGGCAGCAGCCGGTTGGTTATCGCTCAATGAAAAGGTATATGCAGCCACCGGCAAAATGATGGAGAAATACAATGTGGAAGATATTAATAAAGAAGCAGGAGGTGGCGAGTACCCATCGCAGGACGGCTTTGGCTGGACGAACGGGGTATATCTTGCGCTGAAAAAAATATACGGGTCCAAATAAGCGGCATTCAATATAGGTTACCCGCTGACGATGTTTTCGTTCTTTTTTATCTATTTAATCAATGCTGTTTTACTATATAGCACAATGAAAGAAGCATTTTGCATTTTCCACCTTTTAGGCGATGTCATCTTGTTAAGAGATTTTGCCACATGGGCATCGTGTTTATAGAAATATTTGTAAAGCTTGTATTTGGCTCCGCAGGTGCCACGTAGTTTAGGAGGCACCTACGGAGCCGGGGCCTGAAATGAATGATTAACTATAAACACGAAGCTCCCATGGAGCTTAACTAAATGACATTACCCTTTATGGGATAGTGGCTGTTTTATCCACTACAAACGTTTGCGGCAAATGAAGCGAACTGTTTTTATTACATTTGATGTCATCTTCACTAAACGATTGCTATGAGTATCCCCAAGCCACACATGAGTTTTTGGCAAATTATCAACATGAATGTTGGCTTTTTTGGTATTCAATACAGCTTTGGGCTACAGCAAAGTGCGGTGAATCCCATCTACGATTTTTTAGGAGCAAGCCCGGATGAAATTCCCTGGCTCAACCTCGCAGGTCCGCTTACCGGTTTAATTATACAACCCATTATAGGGGCCTTGAGCGATAAAACCTGGCATCCCAGGTTTGGAAGAAGAACCCCTTATTTTTTTATAGGGGCCCTTATTTGCAGTATTGCGCTGTTTCTTTTTCCGTTCAGCAGCACCTTATGGATGGCCGCAGGTTTGTTGTGGATTTTAGACGCCGGCAACAACACCGCCATGGAACCATACCGTGCTTTTATTGCGGACAAACTGGACGGTGCTCAACAACCGACAGGTTTCCAGGCACAAAGTTTTTTTACAGGTTTTGGACAAACACTGGCAAATGTTTCTTTATTTATTTTCCCGATGATATTTATAGGTAAAACTGGAAAGCTCCCGACCTGGGTTTTTGCTTCTTTTTTCCTCGGCGCAGTTTGCTCTATTGGTTCTGTATGGTGGAGCATCCGTTCAACTCCTGAAATTCCACCAACAACTGATGAACTGGCTATATTAAGAGAAGGCAATAAAGGCATGCCCCCACCTGTAGTACAGTTTTTTTTATCTATCCTTACTACCATCATCGCCTACATCGTTATTGCGGTGTTGATTATTCCTGCCGTTTTTACAAGGGGTCAGGTGTTCAGGAAAGTGCTAAACTATGCGGAACGGCAGTCAGCACTTAAAATATTATTTGCTCAGAATATTGAAATTATTGATGCTGTGTTGAGTATGCCCAAAGTAATGTGGCAGTTGGCATTGGTTTACCTGTTTCAATGGTATGCGTTGTTTTGTTACTGGCAAAATTCATCTAAAAGCATTGCGCTGTCTGTTTGGAAAACCACTCCGCAACAAAATGCCGAATTATATGAAAAGGCTGTTAGCTGGACCGGTTTGGTAAATGGCTGGTACAATGTTGTTACATTTTTATGTGCATTTGGTTTAGTTTGGTTTGCCCGAAAGTATTCTCCAAAGCTGGTGCATTTTGGTTGTTTATTGTTGGCGGGGTTCGGATTCCTGGCTTTCCCGCATATTGAAAATATGTATTTGCTTTTTCCCGCCATTACAGGGTTTGGTATTGGTTGGGCCAGTATGATGGGCATACCCTATTTAATGGTAGTGAGTAAAATTCCCAAAGAAAGATATGGTGTTTATATGGGCATTATCAATATGATGATAGTAATACCCATGTTTATACAAACTACCACTTTTGGGTTTATCCTAAAACATTTTTTAAACGGTGATCCACGAAACGCCATTTCATTTGCAGGCGTTTTTTTATTAATAGCGGCGGCACTCACACTTTTAATTAATTCGACCAAACCACCTGCAGAATTAATCGTTGCTTCCGGTGGAGGACATTAAAACCCCTGAAGACAGGGGGAATCGAGCGTAGTAGGATGAATGTCAGTATAAATATAGATAGATGGGCTTTTTAAATTTCACTAAATAATTCTTTGTAAATATGAAAACGATTTCAAACACTGGTACAAAGGGTAAAATACTTTGCGTAGGCGAAGCGTTGATTGATATGATCTGCACAGATAAAGGAAAAACACTTTCGGAAGGAGATCATTTTTTAAAGAAAACCGGTGGTGCCCCTACCAATGTGGCGGCGGCCATTGCAGCATTGGGTGGCTCCGTAGAATTGTCTGCTAAAGTAGGGACAGATCCCTTTGGCAATCAACTGGTGGAAGAGATGCAGCGCTTTGGCGTGTCTACCAAATGGATGTTGCAGGACAGTAATTTCTTTACCACTTTTGCTTTTGTATCGCTGATGGAAGATGGGGAAAGAGATTTTTATTTTAACCGGGGCGCCGATGGACAGTTGAACCGTGATGAGATTGAAGCTATTGACCTGGATGGCATTTCAATTATACACTTTGGCTCGGCCACCGCATTTTTACCCGGCCCTTTGCAGGAGGCCTACCAGCATTTATTGCAAAGGGCCCTGCTTAGAAATATCTTTATCAGTTTTGACCCCAACTACCGGCAATTGTTGTATAAAAACGACCAGCAGTCTTTTATCGACCAATCATGGAATTTTTTAAGTTGTTGCCATTTTTTTAAGGTAAGTGAAGAGGAAGCGATGCTGATAACGGGTGCAACTACCTTACAGGATGCGGCTACCATTTTATTGGAGAAAACAACGGCCACTTTTGCTATTACCTTGGGAAAGGAGGGTACCATGCTTGGCTTTAATAATACCACCACCATCATTCCAAGTATACTGGTAAAGCCCATTGACACTACCGGGGCCGGCGATGCATTCGTGGGTGCAGTATTGTACCAGCTTTGTGAAAAAACATTACCCGAAATAAAATTGCTTAATGCGTTGCAATGGGCGAATATAATGACCAATGGAAATAAAGCAGGCGCCCGTACCTGCGAATATATGGGGGCAATGGATGCGTTCAGGCATTTAAGTAACGATATATTTAATTAAAAAATACAGGCCGTGTATAATCCGCACTTACATCAACTCATCAACAAGGTACTTCATCAAAAAAATATCGACATTGCCGGTAATGACAACCTGTTTTATACAAGATTTGTTGCCAATGCCACTGCAATCCATTTTTTGTACAGCGAGTTATACGGGCTCCATCCGAAGCAATCGGCATTTTTCGACCAGTTGGTTGACACCATCGCCACGGCCTACATAAAGCGGTCTGAACCATTAAAACAACGGGACGAGGAAAAGGAAAATGCGGGCAATTGGTTTTTAAGCAATGAGATAACGGGTATGAGTTTATACGTGGATCGCTTTTGCGGCAATCTTGTAAACCTGGGAAAAAAGTTGTCTTATTTTAAAAAACTGGGAGTTAATTTTTTACACCTCATGCCAGTGATGGAAAGCCCGGAAGGAGAAAGTGATGGAGGCTACGCTGTATCAGATTTCAGAAAAGTAGATGTGCGCTTTGGCACTTTAAGCGACCTGAAAAATGTGCAAAAGGGGATGAGCAAATCAAATATGTACCTGATGATGGACATTGTACTGAATCACACATCACATCATCATGAGTGGGCTGAAAAGGCAAAGAAAGGAGTTGAAAAATACCAGGACTATTTTTACATGTACAACGACCGTTACCTGCCCGATCAGTTTGATAAAACTATGCCCGACATTTTTCCTGAAAGTTCGCCGGGTAATTTTACCTGGAGTGCTGAATGCAATAAATGGGTGATGACCATTTTTCACAAATACCAATGGGATTTAAATTACGCTAACCCGGCGGTGTTTATTGAAATGCTGGATACCATTTTCTTTTATGCAAACCTGGGAGTTGATATTTTACGCATTGATGCACCCGCATTTATCTGGAAACAACTGGGTACTACCTGTCAGAATTTGCCACAGGCACACACCATTTTACGACTGATCAAGCAATGTGTGCAGGTAGCTACGCCCGGTATGGCGTTATTGGGCGAGGCAATAGTAGCACCCAAAGAAATTATGAAATATTTTGGCACCGGATTGTATACGGCAAAGGAATGTGACTTTGCATACAATGCCACCCAAATGGCCTTGCAATGGGATGCGCTTGCAACTGGTGATACCCGGGTAATGCTGGCTGCCCAGCATGAAATATTACAAAAGCCTTACGGTAGTTCCTGGATTACATATACGAGGTGCCATGATGATATCGGCCTGGGATACGACGATTATATGATACAGAATGTGGGATTTGATCCCTACCAGCACCGAAAGTTTTTAAAGGAATATTATTCCGGTGTGCACGTGGGTTCGCCCGCAACAGGAGCATTGTTTTCGGTAAATCCTAAAACACAGGATGCTCGGATCAGCGGATCACTTGCTTCTCTATGTGGGCTTGAAAAGGCCATTCGGGAGAATTACCAGGAAGGGATTAACCAGTCGGTGAATAAAATTTTACTGATGCAGGCGCAGAGCTTTTTTATAGGCGGCGTACCCATGCTTTTTTATGGTGATGAAGCCGGGTACACCAATGATTATAGCTACCTGCAGGAACCGGGCAAAAGCTATGATAACCGGTGGATGCACCGACCGGTGATAGACTGGAAAAGGAACGAGAATATTGATGTGGAAGGTACTGTTGAACAGCGGATATTTTCCGGTATCCAACAACTGATTACCATCAGGAAAAAATTGGGGGTGGTGGCGGATCACAAAAATTTAACCTGGCTAAGTCCTCACAATATTCATGTGGCCGGATACCTGCGTACAATGGATGAAGAGAAATTGTATTGTGTATTTAATTTCAGCGATCAAACGGCGTATGTAACCTGGGCGGCATTTAAACAACACGGCCCTTCACCGGAAAGTTTATACGATCACTGGAGTGGCCGGTTTTATACTGTTGGTTCCGACCATGAACATTTAATAATGCCTCCTTTTTCCTTTTATATCATGGAAGTCAAAAAGGATTCAGGTAGCTGATTCCAAAAAAATAATTCGGCATTTTATTCCAAGTCATATTATTATTCCCGTTTAGTGTACCGGTGTAAAAGTGACTAACAATTCGCATCCGTTGCCATGTGAGGTAATTATATCTATTGTGCCATTGAATAAGGAAGCCCTTGTTTTTATATTGAGCAATCCAACCCCCATTGTTTTTGCAGATTTATCAAAACCGATACCATTGTCTTTTATTCTCAATATAATTTTATCCACTTCGTTGTGGCCAAGGGAAAGATAAACATCAGTGGCTTTTGAATATTTAAGAATATTATTAAACTGTTCCTGAACAATTCTATAAATACCCAGTTTTAATTTATCGGAGGTACAGTTTTCTTTAAAAAACTTAAGATCGGCATGAACCTTAATCGGGCTGGCTTTGGAAATGGTATTTACAATATTGCTTAATGCTTCCACCAGTTCAGAGTCGTTGAGGGAAGGAGGAATTAATGAATGAGACAAAGCCCTTATTTCCGCAATGGCAGAAGTAATGAGTATTTCAGTTTCGTCCAAAAACGGGTTGGGTTGTTTGATGTCTTTTTTGCCGAGCCCAAGGTAAAGCCTTGAACTGGCCAGTATCTGGTTTACATTATCATGCAGTTCGCCGCCTATTTGCTGCCGTTCTTTTTCCTGGGCGGTTATCACCGCCTCGGTAATTTCCTGTTGCTTTTTCACGTGTTCTTCTTCCAATTTTTCTTCGAGTAGTATTTTTTCAGTTACATTATTGGCGAGTGCAAGTATTACGGCTTTACCCTTGTATTCAATCCTATGGGAAGTAATCTCCATAAACATATATTGCCCCGATTTATTAATGTGTTTCCAGGTATCGATTACTTTAAAAAAAATATCTTCCCTGGCCTTTTGGGCAAGTTCCCCAATAGCACCAAAATCCTCTTTATTTCGAAGGTCGAGTATGGTTTTTGTCAAAAACTCTTCTTTTGAGTATTCGTATTGTTCAATGGAAGAATCATTTACTTCTAGAATCCTGAAATCCTCCAGGTCCCAAACAATGATGCAGGCAGGATTATTATTGAATAAATACCGGTATCTTTCTTCCGATGACTTTAATATAGCTTCCGCCTTTTTTCTTTCGGTAATATTTTGTGTAGCACCAATTATCCTGGTAGCATTGCCTTTCTCATCACGAATGATATAACCAAGATCGGCTATATATGCATACTCCCCATTTTCTTTTTTTACCCTGCATTCTACATCAAAAATAAATTGGTTAGGATTTTCTAAAATTTCATTTACTATTTTTAAGGTGGATGCTACATCATCCTGGTGAATGCGGCTAAAAAAAAAGTCAAGAGTGTTGCCTAATTCTGTCAGTGAACTTTCAAATATTTTATTCCAGCTTTCTACATTCCGGTAAACAGTAGCCGTTAATACATTCCAGTCCCACACCATATCATTGGTTGCCTTACTTACCAGGTTGTACCGTTCAATGCTTTCCTGCAAAGCCTCCATATTTTTTTTTCTTTCGATACTGTACCGGATGGTTTTGGCCAACAGCTTTTCATCAAAATCACCTTTGATGAGGTAATCCTGGGCGCCCAGCGAAATGGCATCCAATGCCATGGTGGTATCTGTGAGGCCGGATAGAATGACAACCGGAGTTCTGCCAGCATGCCTGTTAATTACATTAAATGTTTCAATACCGGTACTATCGGGTAACGACAGGTCTAATAAAATAATATCAAATGGTTCCTTTAGCAGCTCCAGCGCATCGTCTAACCTGATTGCGGAGAAGAGATTTTTTACATGAATATCGGATGCCTTTAATAATTCGGTAAGTAAAAACTGGTCGCCGGAATTATCCTCTACCATCAAAATATTGATCGGGGAATTTAATAGCATGATTATTCATTTATAGGGAGGTGTACAACGGAAATCCAGAAATTTTCAATTTTTTGAATTACTTCAAAAAACTTATCCAGGTCAACGGGTTTTGAAATATAACAATTAGCGTGGTTTTTATACGATTCCAGCACATCCGTTTCTGACGTAGAAGTGGTAAGCATTACCACGGGAATCGATTTAAACTGTGGATTTGTTTTAATATAGACCAACACTTCCTTTCCATCAATCCGGGGAAGGTTAATATCCATCAATACCAGGTCAGGCCTGGCTGCATCACTATAGCTGCCTTCTTTATTTAGAAATTGAATTGCCTTTTCACCATCTCTTACAATTGAAATTTTATTATACAACTTTCCTTCATTCAGGGCTTCCAAGGTTAAAATAATATCACCTTCGTTGTCTTCTACAAGTAAGATATGTATAGGGCTCATCTTATTAACCTTTCTTTTTGGGAATAGCAAAGATAAACTTACTTCCCTTACCGAACTCAGACTCTACCCATATTTTACCTTTGTACCGCTCAATGATTTTTTTGCATATTGCAAGACCGATGCCCGTTCCGTTAAATTCATCTTTATTGTGTAAGCGCTGGAAAATGATAAATATCTTTTCGTTGAATTTTGAATCAATACCAATACCATTGTCTGCTATTGTAAAAACCCATTCATCCCCCTGCTCCTTTGCGCTGATTTTAATAACGGGTTTTTCCTTGCTTCGATACTTAATTGCATTGCCTACCAGGTTTTGAATCAATTGCGACATGGATGATTTACCTGCGTAGATAACGGGTAAATTTTCAACGGTAATTTCCGCGTCAATGGTGTGTACTTCATTTTTAAACAGCATCAGTACATCTGCCATTACTTCATTCATATCAACCGGCACAATATCCAATGAGGCCGTTCCTGCTCTTGAATATTGCAGCAAGTCGTTAATCAACCGTTTCATCCGCTCGGCCCCATCTACAGAAAAATGAATGTACCTATGAGCCGTGTCATCCAATTGGTCATTGTATTTTCTTTGCAGCAACTGCAGAAAACTGCTTACCATCCTTAGTGGTTCCTGCAGATCATGTGAAGCTACATAGGCAAAGCGCTCCAATTCACTATTGGAAGTAGCCAATTCTTCCGCTCTTTTCTCCAATGAATAATTTAGTTCCACTAATTTTTGACCTGCTTTTTTTAACTCCGTGATATCCTTTGCAAAACAGGCTACTCCGGATATCAATCCGTTTTTATTGACGATGGGAGAAAAAGAGACGATGTTGTGCCACTCACTGCTAACCGAAGGACTGGAAAACGATTCTTCTATATAAAAAGTTTCACCAGCCAGCACCCTGGTATAATAGCTAAGCCATCTATCGTTAACTGCATTGTCAATCAACGGTAAAAATACACTATCGCCTTCATTAGCCGCATTACCGGTTATTGCCTCAATGGCTTTACTATAGGCTTTATTGACTGCAATAATTTTGAAATCGGCATTGATGGACCATATTAAATCGGTGGTGGTATTAATTAGTGAATCCAGGTTTTGTTGTATCCTGATAATTTCATTCACCTGTTCCTTTTCCCTGGTAATATCCTTTGAAGCGCCAATCATACGGATTGCTTTTCCTTCCTGGTTGCGAATAATGTATCCCTTATCATATACATAGCCGTAATCACCCGTGGTTCTCAAAAAGCGGTATTCATCCTCCCAAAAGGTTTCATCGGGGTTTTCAAAAAGCTTATTTCGTTTTTTAATTACTTCAGCCCAATCACCGGGGTGGGCATACTGGTTCCAGAAATCGTCTACTTCTTCTGCCTCCCGGCCATCATACCCAAATAAAGTTTCGAGCCGCTTTCCGGGACGGATTACCTTGTTGGTAATCAAATCCCAGTCCCAGATAGCATCGTTGGTGGCCCTGGCTACCATATCGTATCGTTCGTTACTCGTTCTGATTGATTCTTCTGCTTTTTTACGTACCGAAATATCTTTAAAATAAACCGACAAACCACCTTGCGAAGGATAAGCACTTATCTCCAGCCAGGTTTGAAAGGGCCTGTAATATTCTTCAAAATGTATTGGTCCATTTATATCAATTGCCTTTTGATAATTGGTAAGAATCGAATCCGGGAGGGTATCAGGAAATACATCCCACAGATTTTTTCCGATTATATCCTCCCTGTTTATTTTTAACAATTGCTCTGCCATTTTATTCCAGTAAGTAACGATCCGGTTTTTATCCAATGCAAAAAATGCATCGCCGATACTTTCCAAAATGGTATCCTTTTCCTTAAATGCTTCCTTCAGCGCCTTTTCAGCGGCCTTTCGGTCATTGATGGAACGAAAGAAAACAGACAATCCATCTTCTGAAGGGTAAAAGCTTTCTTCAAACCAGCTATTGGAAGATTCATCAAAAAATTCAAATGATACCGGTGTCTTTGAGCCGATGGATTGCTGAACATTTTCGTAAAAAATACCCTCCTTAAAACGAGGCCATTCGTGCCAGATATTTTTGCCTATCAACGCACCCGGGTTTAACTGAAACAATTTTTCTGTGGCTGAATTCATATAGGTAAAACGGAAGTCTTTATCCAGCGCAAAGAAAAAATCTGAAATGCTTTCGAGGATGCGCTTTCTTTCTTCATCTAACTTCTTCTTTTCAGTGGTATCCTTTGCAACAGCAAAAATAATCCCTTCCTCGTGCAAAGGAGTGGACGTCCACGATAACCACCTCGTTTCCCCATTTTTTGTCAGATAACGGTTTTCGAAATTTAACAGCGGGTTGCCTTCCTCTAAACTTCTTCTTTTTGTATTGGTTAGTTCCCGATCTTCGGGATGAATAAAATCTGATATTGGTCTGGCAAAAAGCTCTTCCTGGCTGTACCCAAGAATCTTTGAAACGGCAGGATTGATTTTTTTAAAAAAGCCGTCCACTCCTGCGATCGCCATAAAATCCGGGGACAGATTAAAAAATCTTGCCAACTCATCTTCCATTTTTTTACTTTGCACATAAGGCCCCAATTGCTGGCTGATATTTTCAAACAGGGTTTTAAAATTGCTGTTGTTTATTTCTACCTCGCTGGAGTATAAATTAATGAGCGCAATAGCGTTTCCGTTAAATAAAACAGGAATGTACACAGCACTGTTGAGGCCAGCTTCAAGTGCAAATTCTTTAGACAAGAACCCGCTATGGCTGGTAATATCATTTACATACACTACGCTATCAGTAAGCCAGGCCTTACCTGTTAATCCTTCCCCTTTTTTTATTTTCCGGATTTTTTCGGATGGTAAAAGTTGTTGAATCCGGTTATTATTTGCCCAGCTTTGGTTTAGTAAAACATTTGACTGATCAAAATTCACCATCCATGCTTCGGCATAGTCAAAGCCGGCGTAGGTACAAATGCTTTCCAATATATTCATCCATGCCTGGCCCAGTTCCAGTTTGCCGAGTGATTGTACAAAGTTGAAAAAAACTTCTTTTTCCGCTTCCTGGCTTTTCCGCTGACTGATATCTCTTGCAATTGCTATCCAATGGCGGAACCAGCCGTTTTCATCTGCGATGGGTACAATGGAAAGACTAACCCAGCAACCCTCGCCATTTTTCCTGTACTGTATGGTCTCTATGTCGCAACTCTCCCCTTTTTGTATTGCCTGCTGAAGTTGCAGAAAAGCTTTTTGATCCGATTTGGGCCCTTCCAGCATTTTCAGCGTGTTGCCGGTTATTTCTTCTTTGGAATAGCCGGTCATCTGGCTAAAAGCTTCATTCACATATAAAATTTTCGCCTCCCTCTTATCGGATGTTTCTCCTTCAATAATTAATACGCCTTCATTGGTTTTGGTAATTAGGGATTCAAAAAGTTTTAATTGTTGTTCTTCCCTTTTTTCCCTGGTAATATCCCGCATTGCCCCAATCATCCGAATGCCCATACCCTGCTCATCCCTTACAATGATCCCTTTGTCAGCTACAAATGCATATTCTCCATTGGCTTTCAGGTAGCGGTATTCATCCGACCAGTTGGTTTCCTTTCCTGCTACCAGCGATTCGATTCCATATTGAACCCGCTGTAAATCTTCAGGGTGTATTAATTTAAGCCATACATCACTCTCTGTGGCTGCATCTGTTATATTATACCCAAATAAGTTCTTGTACCCTTCTCCCCAATAGATCGAATTTTTTATGAGGTCTAAATCCCAAATGGCGTCAAATGTAGCCTTGGTTACGAATGTATATCTTTCATTACTCAGGTGCAGGGCTACTTCAGTTTTTTTACGATCAGTGGTATCCCTGGAATAAACTGCTGCGCCAATAATATTTTCATCATCCACAATCGTATTGAAATTGGTTTCTCTCCATGTTTCCATAGTTACGCCGGAGGCTGGCGTGAATATTTCGATACTAAATATTTCGCCGGAAAGGGCCCTTTTGTAAAGACTTTCCCAATACAACCTGGTTGCGGGATCAATACCCTTAATAAACAAAACCGAATCCCCGGCATTTAAATGCAGGCCGGTTTGCAATTCAACTATTTTTAAATAAGCATTGTTGGCAGTAATAAGGTTGAAGTTTTTATCAATGCTCCATATTAAATCGTCCGTACTGTTAATTAGTGCTTCCTTATTTTTTCTTTCAAATTCCTTTTCCAGTTCTGCAGCTTTCATTTCAGTAGCATCCCGGGCAATACAATAAATCAATTGATCAGTTTTATCATAACGGGCCGACCATTCAATGGGCACCTGATGACCGGTTTTACTGATACAGCGGTTTTCGAAATTAGTTTTGGATATACCTGATTTAACCTCCGCAAAGGCTTTATTGGTGGATGCAATATCCAGCTTATACACCAGGTCAATTTGCAGGCTTCCGATCAGTTCATCAGGTGTATAACCAAACATCGTTTCAGCAGCAGCGCTCACCTGAACAAACCGGCCAGCCTCATCAATGGTACAAATCACATCAACTGAAGCCGCCATAATCTTACTTAAGTCATTGATGGCTTTTTCAAGCTCCTGCTGCGCCTTTTCATCTACCGTTATATCATGTGCAATGGCATATATACTGGTAATTAAATTGTTAACCATTACAGGTAAAAGTATCAGGATAATGTGGAGTTCATTTCCAAGGAAAGTAAATACCCGTATTTTTATTTCACCGGCCTTCCCGTTTTTTACATCTTCGAATGCCTCATTCGTTTTTTGCAAATCATCCGGGTGTACAAATTGACGGTAGTGCATTGTTTCAATTTGGTCGATGCTGCTTTCTGTTTTTACAGCAAACACTTTATTGGCGCTGGTGATATTCCCTTTTATATCAACGGAAAATACGGCAGCGGTGTTTTGATCGAAAAGGGAGCGGTATTGTTGTTCCCTTTTTACTAAATCAAGTTCCCTGTTTTTTCTATCAGTGATGTCTTTTATTTGCGAAATAAAATGTAACACTTTCCCCTGCGTATCTTTTACGGCAGACACCACCAGCAAAGCCCAGATGATTGAACCGTTTTTATGGAAATAACGTTTTTCCATCTGGTAACTCTCCCTTTTACCGGCTAATAATTCATTGAAATAATCCAGGTCAAGTTTAAGATCATCCGAAAAAGTGATATCCTGGAAAGTTAGTTTCATAAACTCCTGCCTGCTGTATCCCAGTAGTTTACAGGTACTGTCATTCACTTCTTTCCAGCTTCCATCCACACCAACAATGGCCATGCCAATGGCTGAATGATCAAAAGCACCTTTAAAATAGCTTTCACTTTGTTGCTGGTTTTCCTGGTGTTGCTTTTCCAGGGTAATGTCTTTAAAAATGCCCACCAATCCATTTACAACCCCATTGGCATCTTTCTCAGTTCGTCCCTGCGAATGAATAGTGCGAATACTTCCATCGGGTAGAACTATTCTTTTTTGAAAGTGGTAATCACCTCCATTTTCAATTGCATGTTTATAAAAGTTGGATACCGAATCCCGGTCTTCTGTATGAATGAATGATACAATTGCCTCAAGGGTAGGAACAAATTCGGTGGGGTTAACCCCAAAAACTTTGAACAATTCATCGGACCAAATCATTTTATTTGTCCTTAGATCTAATTTCCAACTACCTGCCTGCGAAATGCTTTCAGCTATATTAAGCAATTGAAGCTTACTTTCTACCATTTCTTCCATTATATACAAAGCTGATAATTCACTTTCTTTTCCCTGTAATTCATTGCATGCTGCATCCAAACGGTTATTGGAAATATTGGAGGATTCAACCCCTGGATCATTATCTGTTGCATAAGGTGTTTTCTTATCAACTATTTTACCGCGTTTTGTTTCTTTTTGGTTCACTTTATTGTAAGGTAGTTGTCGTAAAATATAATTGCTGATGGCAACAGCCACATTATTGTAATCAGAATTCAACGTATTTTCTGCGCTTGTATTTGATCTGTAAAAATTGCCAGCCCCCCTTGCTTTTCAATGAATGGAAGCCTGCCGTTCCATCTGAATGGTTCGCAGAAATAACTACCCCAATGCAATGGGTCGTGGCCTCAAAAGGTAATGATTTAAATACCTGCTTTATAACCGGAATGGAACTTTCTCCCACACTGGGTTTATAGAATGCTATCCTGCCTTTAGTGATAATTATATCTTTGCCGGCCGGGGCTAAATATATTTGATTGCTTTTTACAACTGCCCCATTGGTAGCAGCTATAACAGGGCTTAAATTTTGATCGGCGAGGGATTGTATCAGCATTTTCTTTGGCAAAATGGATGATTGCTGTACAATAAGGATTGCCGCATTATACTTTTCAATATGCAGGTGCAGCGGAAGATTACGGAGTATTCCTACACTGCCATCAAAAATTCCAATAACAATAATGAACGGAAAAGCCGAGTTTTTCGAATAAATGGGGCTGCTTTTTAAGGGCTTTTCAATTTTGTTAAAAGGCATTAAAACGTTGTGTTTATCGGATTTTAAGAATACGTGATTCAAAATAACGGGTTGCAATTCAAGTGGTCGTTTTCCCGCAGTTTACCCTGACTGCCGCCCTCAAAAGCCAGCAATAATGCGGATGGAGTGCATTTCAAATCCTTGAAAGCTATCGGCTCGCAGAACTAAGTAGTTGGTGAAGATACCAACCACGGCTGAGCCTCGGTCGATGTTTCCACTGACCGAAAACGGGAGTGATACGATAGCTATCGGATTTGAAATACACCCTTTGGATTGCAGGCAAACAAAGATCACCAATAATACTATAAATTTACTAATTTTATTAAAAGTATTGATAGTGCGGGTTCATTTCAAATTGTCGCAGCGCCAAGTGGCTGGTGAGAACACCGTCCACGGCTGAGCCTCGGTCGGGGGGACCCCGACCGAAAACGGGAGCGACAATTTGAAATGCACCCGATAGAGCTTCAGATACTGATTTTTATTAATCACAGTTTATAAAGCAAAGTTGACTTCAATGAGCCATAGCGCTGAAGTTTAATCGTTATTACCAAGAAACTGCTCTTTTTTTTTCGATTTTAAAATTCGTATTTAAATTACTTTACAAATATGGATCATTGGCTTGCATAACCTTGTAGTAAATAAACTGCCCCCGGCATAGAAACTTGTCCACATTTATTTATTACAACTGCTTTAACTTTATTTAACCCGATAAATAATACTCATGAAAAATTTCTTATTAATAGACGATCACGAAATAGTAAGGTCTGGAGTAAAGAATGTTTTGCAGGAATTATTCAAACCCTGTGAAATATTTGAAGCCAATGATGAAAAATCTGCTTTAAGCCAGTTGAAGGCACGTAAATACGATTTGGTGATAATGGATGTTCAAATGCCGGATACTGACACGGCCGGGTTAATGGAATATATAAAAACAAGGTATGCGGATATCAGGGTATTGATGTTTTCAATGAGTTCTGAAAATGTATATGCAAAAAGGTTTTTAAAGGCGGGTGCAATGGGCTTTGTGTCAAAAAACTCAGGACTTACGGAATTGAAAAAAGCTGTGGAGCTGGTTTTAAACGACCGCAAATACATCAGTGAAAACCTTGCAGAACAACTGGCAACGGAAATTGGTACACAACAACCCAATAATCCTTTTGATAAATTAAGTGCCAGGGAATTTGAAATCGCTAATTTGTTAATGTCAGGCAAATCCGGGAGTGAAATTTCTGATTTACTTTCTATCAATTCGTCCACGGTTGGTACTCATAAAGCAAGGCTGTTTGAAAAACTGGGCGTAAATAACCTGCCTGAACTAATTGAAGTTGCAAGAATATATAAATTGAATTTTGCGTAGTATTTTTCCGGCTGTATAAATTACCATCTTACGTAAAGACGTAAACAGGCAGATCGGCAACCCGATAGGTTGTTTAGCAATATTTACTCAACTATAACCCTCATGTTTGAAAGGTCAGCTATCACTGAAAACGGGATGGATAAGATAGTATTGAGAGATGTCTCTTCTAATACGTTTGTTGAAATTGTGCCTTCCTGTGGCGCTATTCTCCACTCCTTTACAGTTATACATAATAATGCGCCTTTAAATGTAATTGAGCATTACGACAGTAAGGATGATTTTGCAGTTAATGTAACTTCCAAAGGTTTTAAAAGTTGTAAACTATCCCCGTTCGCCTGCAGGATTAAAAATGCGGCATACCATTTTGGCGAAAAGGAATATACTATCCAAAAATTTTTATTAAACAACAGTGCCCTTCATGGCTTATTGTATGATGCGGATTTTGACGTATTGGAGCAGTTTGCCGACGACCTAAGTGCCGGGGTTACTTTAAAGTATGCTTATACCGGCACAGATAAAGGGTATCCTTTTTTCTATGATTGCCTGGTAGCTTACCATCTAAAAAAAGACAACCAGCTTACGATTGTTACTGAAATAATCAATAGAGATGAAGGCCTGATTCCGATCCAGGATGGATGGCATCCCTATTTTACACTGGGAGGAAAAATCGATGAACTTCAGTTGGAATTTCAAAGTAAGGAAATAGTCGTTTTTGATGAAGCACTGTTACCAACGGGTGAGCTGCTGCCATACCAGGAATTTGGGTCATTAAAAAAAATTGGTGATACCCAATTGGACCATTGCTTTACCCTGAATTTTGCCGAGTGCCAGCCGCTTTGCGTATTGCGGGATGCAAATAAAAATATACAGGTAGAAATACGGCCAGACAAACATTACCCCTACCTGCAAATTTATACGCCACCTCACCGGGATAGCATCGCTATTGAAAACCTGAGTGCCGCGCCGGATGCATTTAATAATGGGATGGGATTGATAACTTTGCAGCCGGGAGAAAATATAATATTTACAACCACTTATAAAATCACTCCCCTAATTTAGCTGAATGAACACACTAGCAAAGAATGTACTGAAAAAGTTTACTGAAAATTTCGCCGGTCAACCGAAGCTGTATTTTTCGCCGGGCCGCATCAACCTCATTGGAGAACATGTTGATTATAACGATGGTTTTGTAATGCCTGCCGCAATCAACAAGGGCGTATATTATGCCATCGCAGAAAATCAAACAGATGAAATTCACTTTTACGCGGTCGATTTTGATGAACGTTTTACAGTAGATGTAAACGACATTAAAATAAATGATAGCTGGAGAAATTATGTGTTAAGTGTAGTAAATGAATTTTTGTTAAAAGGGGTAGATGTACGAGGATTCAATTGCGCTTTTGGCGGTGATATACCAAGAGGTTCAGGAATGAGTTCGTCTGCAGCAGTAGAAGGCGGACTGGCCTTTGCACTGAATGAAATGTATAAAGTGGGACTTAACAGGGTAGAACTTGCCTTATTGTGTCAACGGGCGGAGCATAATTTTCCCAATGTGAAGTGTGGCATTATGGACCAGTTTGCCAATATGAATGGCCAAATAGATCATGTGATATTGCTGGATTGCAGGAGCCTGGAGTTTCATTATTTTCCTTTGCAGTTAAAAGGGTACAAAATAGTATTGATCAATTCAAAAGTGCATCATTCGCTGGCCTCGGGTGAATATAATATACGGCGTCAACGCTGTGAGGAAGGAATGCGGATTTTAAAAACCTATCTGCCCATTCAGTCATTCAGGGATATTACCTCAATAGAAGAAATGGAGGAAGGAAAAGCAACTATGGATGCGAAAGTGTACAATTGCTGCCGGTATGTGGTAGAAGAAATTGGCCGCACACAACTGGCCGCTATTCTATTGCAGGAAAACGATTTGGCAGGATTTGGCAAGCTCATGTTTGAAACACATGAGGGCCTGAGCAAACTATATGAAGTGAGTTGTGATGAACTGGATTTTTTAGTGATGCAGGCACGGAAATACCCCGCAGTAATTGGTGCAAGACTGATGGGTGGTGGCTTTGGCGGTTGTACCATCAATATAGTGGCAGAAGATGGCATGGCCAATTTTATTGAAGATGCCAGCATGGAATACCAGCAACAGTTTGATATTATTCCGGAAGCATATATAGTGGAAACATTTGATGGCACCAGCGCCATTGCGGTTACACTTTAATATAGATTTTCTTTTTATCCAATATCCACGCCAGTAACCACATCATGGTGATAAAGCTAAGCGCATAAATAAGCGAGCCAACTTTAGGTTCCACCGGCAGGATGGCTTTGCATATATGCTCATAAAACCAACTGAAAGGGGAGAGAAAATTCTGCCTGCCATCCGGGCCAATGCTACCGGGGATCCTGATTAATGCCAGCAGCCTGGGTAATACGCCACTCATTACAAAAATGAATAGTGCATTCTTACCAAACACATCAAAGAAACGGCTGCACCAGCCTTTCCATCCTTTGAATTCAATGATATAGATCATCACTGATAGGATAAGCAAGGCTAACCCCGTAGTGTAAATGGTATAACTGCTGGTCCAGATCTTTTTGTTAATCGGGAAGACCATATCCCAGCAATAGCCTGCAAATACCAATACACAACCTGCTACAAAAAGTCCGTTAACCATCTCATGCGTTTTTCCTTTTTGCAAAATATAGCTGCCGGCAAGGTACCCAAATATCACCTGTACAATGGCACATGGTATACTCATTAATCCCTCTGGGTCAAATGATGAACCCTCCCCTTTATAAATATGCGCTTCTCCCACCAAAGCCAGGTCAATTTTTGTTCCGAACCAACCTGCCAGGCTATATGGATCGGCCGGGTTGGCCGCTACACAAACAAACCAATAAGCCAATAGTAAAAATGCACTCATCACAAAAGCGCCACGTTGTTTAAAATAATGGGCAATAACCGATGCGAAAAAGTAGCAAAGGGCAATGCGCTGCAATACGCCGAAGATCCGTACCCCCAGCACTTTTCCATCTGCTGTAATATAGGCCCATGGCTTACCAACGATCGCCCCGTCTTCCCATTTAATAAAGGGAAACCAGTTTAAAAATAACCCGATCAGTAAAATCAGAACGGTTCGTTTGATTATCTTTTTCCAGAAAACGCCTTCGCCTGCAGCTTCCAGTTTGGGCAATACAAAAGCCATGGCATTGCCAACAGCAAATAAAAAAAATGGGAACACCAAATCTGTAGGAGTTACTCCATGCCAGGGGGCATGTTCTAACGGCGCATAAATATGCCCCCAGCTACCGGGGTTGTTTACCAATATCATTAGTGCCACCGTGGCACCACGAAATACATCAAGTGAATAGAAGCGTTGGTTCATTACAGGAGGTTTCATTAAATGGAGAGGAAGATAATTAATTCTTTTCACTCAATACCTTATAATATTCACTTGTATTAATACCTAAAGTGGCGAAAATATATTTTTGAAAGTAGTAAACCGCTATAAGTAGAATTTAAGTTCTTCGGGTGTAATTTCAATATCTTCTCTAAGGATTTTTCGAAGTAAACCTATGGGAATGGGGTCGTTTTTATGAACTGGAATGGTAGTAATCCGTCCGTCATCATGTTTCATTCTATGATGGGAACCATTGATACGTATTACCGTAAATCAAGTTTTTCCAGCAGTTTTATTAAATCTTTGCCGCTAATAACAGGGAATTTCTCACTCATGCACTGACGGGTATTTTAAATTTCATTTCACGAATGCCAATAAATTTATTTTCTTCTGCTATGGGCTTTTCAGCGATACAGATTTCCACCACTTCCTTAAGATTTTCCAATGCCTCATCTATTGTTTTACCATAAGTATGGCATCCTTTAAAAAGTGGGCATGAAACAATAAAAAAGCCGTCTTCATCCGTTTCTACCACGATAGGTAAATGATATGTTTTCATATTACGAATATACAAAATAGTGAGATGGCGGGTCTTTTAAAACAGCATTTCCCTTTCAGTGCCAAATTGTAATGTAAACTTTAAATTATATCTTCCTGCTAATTCTTTTCACTCAACTCCAGCCAGCGCATTTCTTTTTCATCCAGTAATTGTACAATCACTCCAATCCTTTCTGCCGCTTTTTGTAATTCATCAAAACCTGGATTTCCTTCATTCATCTTTATTTCGAGGGTAGCTTTTTCTTTTTGCAGTTCTGGCATTTCTTTTTCCAGCAGTTCCAGTTCTCTTTTTTCCTTGAATGAAAATTTTTTCCCGTTTGAACCGGAGGTCACGACTTGCAGAGGTTCTGGCACTTTGGGTTCCTGTTTCATGATCTGCCGCTCATCTGTTAAACTGCCATTGGCTATCGCTTCCCTGTATTGTGAATAGTTTCCGGGATAGTCCCTTATAACAGCATTGCCTTCAAAGGCAAACAGGTGATCAACCATGCGGTCCATAAAGTAACGGTCGTGACTAACGATTAAAATACAACCTGGATATTCCATCAAAAACTCTTCCAGCGTACGCAGGGTTTGTAAATCCAGGTCATTGGTAGGCTCATCCAGCACCAGGAAATTGGGATTCAAAAACAACACCGCCATTAAATGTAACCGGCGTTTTTCGCCACCGCTTAATTTACTAAGCGGTGTAAATTGTTGCTCGGCGGAAAAGCCAAATTTTTCCATAAACTGGCTGGCGCTGATCTTGCTGCCATCATTAAGCGGGAAAAACTCCGCCATGTCTTTAACATATTCAATGGCCCGTTTATCTTCTTTATATATCAACCCATCCTGGCTGAAATTGCCAAATACAACGGTGTCTCCATGATTGATCTTGCCACTATCGGGCTTCTCCAACTGCAAGGCAATTTTTAAAAAAGTGGATTTACCTACGCCGTTTTTACCCACTACACCAATGCGTTCACCGCGTTTAAAAGTATAGTCAAACCCCTTCATGATCTGCAGGTCGCCATAGCTTTTATGCACTTTTATCAGTTCCAGTATCTTGCCGCCCAGGCGGGTCATTTTTACCTGCAGACTAACTTCCTCCACGTCTTTTTTCAATTTCACCCGGTCTTCTACCTCTACAAAGGCATCTTGCCTGCTTTTGCTTTTGGTGGTGCGGGCCTTGGGTTGTTTGCGCATCCACTCCAGTTCCTTGCGGAAAATATTTTTATCTTTTTGCAATTCGCTCTGCTGAATTTCGAGCCGCAAACTCTTTTGCTCTAAAAAGTTGTCATAATCGCCTCTGTACACATATACTTTCTCTTCATCTATTTCTACAATCTCGTTACAAACCGCATCTAAAAAATAGCGGTCATGGGTTACCAACAGTAGAGTAACTTTTGCCGCAGCCAGGTAATCTTCCAGCCACTCAATCATTTCCACATCCAGGTGGTTAGTAGGCTCATCCAATATTAATAAACAACGGCCTTGATGCAGGTCGGCCTCAATCAATGCCTGCGCCAATGCTACTCTTTTCTTTTGCCCACCGCTCAATTTGCCCACTTTTTCGTTCAGGTGATGCAGGTTCAGTTTGCCGAGTATCTGTTTGAGATCGCTTTCAAAACTCCAGGCATTCAGGTCATCCAGTTTGGCCATTAACTCACCCAATTTGTCGATATCTTCCAGGCCGTCCTCTAAAAAGAGCTCATATTCTTTCACCACTTTTACAACGGGGTTATCTAATCGAAGTACATTATCCCAGATACTTTTATTGCCATCAAAATCATTGTCCTGCTGCAACATTACTACTTTGATGTCTTTGTGTACCCATACGGTACCTTCATCCGGTGTGTCAAGACCGGTTATGATTTTAAGCAGGGTACTTTTGCCGCTGCCGTTGCGGGCTACCAGGGCAATTTTATCTCCTTCTTCTACATTTAAAGTGATATTTTTAAATAGCGTTCTTATCCCGAAAGATTTGCTGATATTTTCTATTGAAGCGTAATGCATGGCTGCAAAGGTAACGGGAAACGACCTTTTGATAATGGATGAATGGATAATACGATCTGTTTTAGTTGAGTGTATTGCTAGCCATGCAATAATCCAGGAGTTTGGGTAGTATAACAGGAGTGAAAAGCAGTAGATAGGAACTATCCAATTTTACTGATGGTTTTAGGGGTTGAAATAAGTCTTTTCCAATCAATATTGCACACTACCGGGCAAATAATGAATATCCAGAAAATACTTCTGTAGCGAACAATGGCGCCTATATTTGGAATGGTATAACCGATAATGAGCATCATATTTAAAACAAATGCCGCTGCGAATATATTGAAGGGATGCACCGGGAATGCCTGCTTTTTGCGGTAAATGATGAAAATAACGATGATCATTTGGTAAAAAAGCAGTTCAATAGCTGTTAATATAACGGATGGTTGTGAAAATTCCCATAAATAGGGCCTGAACAGGGTATGATTAATAGCCTGGGGCAGGTTGATTGCAAAACTCAGGATAGTTGGATAAAGTTCATTCATGGGGATATTGGTGTTAGCCTCACCCAGGCTGATAAAATCTGCCTTACGTTTTACAACAGCGGCAGGTAAATTGAGCGAAGAATGGCTAAGGCCCGACAGAAAGAACAACCCGAAAAAAATTGCATAAGTGGTTAAAATGACGAATCTTTTTTTAAAAGAGATCTGTACGCAACCAACAGCCGTAATAACAGCGGGTATAATTGCAACAATTACATAATTCCTGAAAAGAAAAACAGCCACCATTGCCATCAACCCGTAAAAAATATATTTAAATTGGATTGATGGATTGGTAGATAAAATCCTGTAAATGATTAAACCAATGAGCCCTAAACAAAGAAAGATGATACCATCTTTGTGTACGCAGGAAGTATATAACAAAAGAGACGGCAAACAAAAACAAGTGAAAAGGATAGCCCACTTTTGCCCCTTATACATTTCGCTGTAAATGCGGTAAAATGCCATATGCCCAAAAAAAACAATGCTGCTGAAAATGATGGAGTTAAAATAAAAATTGCCGTGCGTTAACAGGTTAAAAATGGCTATCATTTTATACATCAAATTAAATCTGATATAGGCCCAAAAACTACCACCCGGTTCAAATAACCCACCCCACCCGTAAGTATGGATGTCGTTTGTAAAATCGGTAAAAAATAATCCCGGGTTCGAAAGCAGTAATTCATACTGATTTTTCCCTTCAATGTTATATGCCAGGTAATCCGAATTGACTGACATTCGTTGAAAAAGCCAGGCGAAGGCAATAGCTGAAAGAATTTTAAAAGAAAATAACAACCTTATCTCAAGGGAACTTAAACCAGCCAGCCTTATAAAAGAAAATTTTGGGATTGTCCAAAAGCTGAGTACCAGGTAAATGGAAAAAAGAAAATATTCTATTCTCATAAAGCCAGTTGATTGATTTGGGGATGGACGGGTAGGCCGTTTTACCCAACTGAACAAAGATAATGATGGAGTTTGTAACCCGATATAAATTATAAGAGGCGTTAATTAGATACTTTTACAAATAGTGAAATTATAAAACGGCTGTTATTGATGAAATCTTTTAAAAATTTTGTGGGGCTGGGTGCAGTAGTGATCATTAACCTGGCTTTGCAATTTTTGTTTCAATGGTATATCATTACTTCACTGGGTGCAGGTACACAAACGGATGCATTATTTGGGGCCATGGCTTTGCCGCAATTTATTTTGGTAGTGCTGAGCGGTACACTTACCATGGTACTGATACCGCTGATAGCCAAATATACAGGTGACGAGTTCATAAAGGAATCATGGAATTATTTCCAGGCGGTTGGATTGCTATTTACAGGTATTGCAGTTATATTATTACTGACAGCACATTGGTGGATATCCTGGATCCTGCCTGGGTTTAAGGGTACTGACTACCAGCTTACCCTTCATTTAGTAAGGATACAACTAATCGGAATGGTGTGTTCGGCATTACTAAGTGTAGTATGGGCCATACATAGTGCAAGGGGCAATTTTTTTAACATTGAATATACTTCCATAGCCGTTAATATTTTTGTTTTCCTTTTAATGATGGTATGTATAAAGCCATGGGGGGTGTACGCAGTGGCCTGGGTGAACCTGGTAAAAATAATATTGCAGGTGGTATTGTTGATGAAGATAATGGGGCCTTATCAACGGCCGGATTTTTATTCACCCTCTTTTAAAATAACCTGGAAAAAATTGCGGCCTTTGATCTCCGGGAACGCCTATTACAAATCAGATGCGTTGGTAGACCGGTATTTAACATCCCGGGGTGCGGCAGGTGAGTTAACCCTGCTAAGCCTGGCCCAGCAAATTTATGTTGCGGCCAATTCTATCCTGGTGAAAGTATTGGTAAATACAATGATACCGGAAATGGCGAAAGCTATATCGGCGGGAAACGACAAAAGGTACAACCACCTATTCAGGAAAAGGATCATCATTTCATTTGCATGCACCGGTATTAGTTTTGTGGCGATGCTGTTAATCGGGCGCTGGGTGCTGGGCTTTATTTTCGCATTTAAAAACTTCACTCCGGATCACGTGGACCAGTTGTGGTGGCTGTTGATATTACTGGTCGGCTTTTTAATTGGAGGCCTCACGGGCAGTGTAACATCCGGAACTTTTTATGCTAAAGGAGATACGGTTACTCCCACCCGAATTGGTGGGCTGTTATTTACAATTTATATCCCAGTTAAAATATTCTGTTACTTTCAATTTGGAATTGTTGGATTGGCTATTTCCATTAGTGTTTATTATATGGTAAGCATGCTGGTACAGATATTTTTTCTCCGAAAGCATTTATAGCGTAGGAAATCAAAAAAGTTATATTTGTAATTGTATTCAATATTTAGCTGTTCCAATGAAATGGTAGACAAAAAGAAAATTCTTCAGCGACTTTCCGAAATCGAATATATCACTCTCGATTTAGGTTGCGGCCATTTTAAAAAAAATCCAGCCTGGATTGGCATAGATATACTGGATATTGAAGGCGTAGATATCGTAGGAGATGTATACGAAGTGATTGCAATGTTCCCGGATAATTCGGTAGATGAAGTACATGCCTTTCACTTTTTTGAACATATACCGGATGTACCTGCCCTTTTAATCGAATTAAGGCGAGTTTTAAAGCAGCATGGTTTTATTGAGATTGTGGTTCCACATTTTTCCAACCCATATTTTTATTCAGATTATACACACAGGAGTTTCTTTGGGTTATATTCATTTTCATACATGGTTAAGGATAATGTATTAAAACGCAAAGTGCCGGATTATAACCTAAACACCGGGCTTCAACTAAAAAGTGTTTTTTTGCGGTTTAAGTCTCCTTTCTTAATCAACCGTCCATTTCGTATGTTGTGGCAGTACCTGTTTAACAGCTCTGTTGCAATGCAGGAGTGGTACGAAGATAGCTGGAGCAGTAATTTCCCCTGTCACGAATTACAGTTTTTACTGGTAAAATTGTAATCGCTATGCCGGAAACACCACTTGTCTGTATTATGATTCCCACCTTTAACCAGGCCAGTTACATCTCCAAAGCTGTTGAAAGCGCACTTGCCCAGGATTATCCCAATTTGGAAATCGTGATAGCCGATGACCATTCAACAGATCATACTGAAGCAATTGTGCTGCCATTTACGGGTAATCCGATTGTAAAATACAGGAAGAATGAAACCAATATCGGAAGGGTAGCCAACTACCGGAAGTGTTTAAATGAACATACCGCAGCAGACTGGGTAATCAACCTGGACGGCGACGATTATTATACCAATAACCGGTTTATTTCGCAGGCTATGAGTGCCATCCGGGAAAACGGGATAAACAATACGTTATTTTACCAGGGCGCAAATGTGAGAAAGTTTGGACAGGTTGAAAAAGTAACCGGCCCCAATATGGAAGCCCGGGAGGAAGTCATTAAGGGGAAAGATTACTTTTTTAGTTTTTTTGAAAGGAATTACTTTGCTCACATGTCAACCTTATACCACCGCCGTTCAGCGATTGAGGAAAACTTTTATCATCTAGACATAATCTCCACCGACTTATATTCTTTCCTCTGCCTGTGTTTAAAATATGGCGAAAAAAAGGTAATTGTCAGCAAAAATATTGCCGGCGTGTGGCTACAACATGAGAATAATACAAGTGCAAACCTGAACCTGCGAAAGCATTGGGTAAATGTTGGCTTATACAAAAAATTATACCAACGGGCACTTGAAAAAGGATATCGCTCGCCTACCTGCTTTAAATGGCTGGCAACGGCAGGGTATAATTATTTAGCCGGTTATATTTTAAAATTGCCCCCGGTGGTCAAAATCAAGCGAGCGTTTTCAATGATGAATGAACATTAATTCAGTACCGGCATATTCCACTATACAGCATCGTATAAATGACAGACTTGCCCTCACCTTATAATTACCCGGTTAGCACATTAAAATTGCATGCACTTAAAATGTATTTATATTTGAACATTATATACATTTCTGTCAATAAAATTTTTTATGCTTGTTGTTTTTTCGGGGAATACCAGCTGGGGAATGTATAATTTTAGAGTGGGCCTTATAAAAAAATTTAAAGCTTTTGGATATGAGGTATGTGTAGTTGCCCCGGAAGATGAATACTCAGCAAGGTTTGAAGCGGAAGGTATCCGTTTTTGTCGGATAAAATGCTTGAAGCGGTTCAGCATTAACCCGTTACAAGATGTTTTGTTATACAGGGAATATGTAAAAATCTATCAATCACTTCAGCCGGCATTTATTTTTCATTATACCATCAAACCCAATATTTATGGCACACTCGCTGCCAGGTTTTGCCATATTAAATGCATCAGCATCACCACTGGCCTGGGAAATGCGTTTGCCAATAAAGGGATCTTATTTTATTTAGCCAGGAAGCTTTACAAATTAAGTTCCCGTTTTGCCCTGGAAGTATGGTTTTTAAACAGGGGTGACCGGACGATGTTTATTAAAAACAATATTATACCGGGGCATAAGAGTTTTATTTTGCCTGGCGAGGGTATAGATACCAGTTTATTTACGCCTTCTTCAATTTCTCCCGAAAAAGGGGTAACTACTTTTTTACTTTTTTCAAGAATTCAATATGACAAGGGAATACAGATATTTGCAGAGGCAAGCAGGATACTCTTAAGAAAGGGGTATGCTGTTTCTTGTATACTATTGGGGCAGATTGAGGAAGATAACCCGGAGGCCATTCCTCGGGCTACCATTGAGCGATGGGAAGCCGAGGGGATAGTAAAATACATGGGCAGTACACCGGATGTAAAGGCCTATATTGAAACGGCGGATGTAGTAGTATTGCCCACTTATTACAGGGAGGGGATTCCAAAAGTATTGCTGGAAGCTGCGTGCATGGCAAAGCCAATTATAACCACCCGCACCAACGGTTGTATAGAAGTGGTAGACGATGGTATCAACGGGTATCTTTGTGAAATAAAAAGTGTGGACGACCTGGCAGCAAACATGGAAAAATTTATTCAGCTTCCTGCAACCAAAAAACTTCAGATGGGGATTGCAGGCAGAAAAAAAATGGAGGAAGAGTTTGACGAAAAAATTATTATTGAAATTTATAAACAGAAGCTGGAGCAATATACCCAATTAAAACCTTCCCTCACGCTACCGTAAATACCTACAGTGAAATCAATTTTATCAAACGTCTGATGATTGGATACCCGTAAAAAATTGAATAGTTTGTTCCACAAATGTTTGCAGCGAAAATTTATGTTCCAATAATTTAAAACCATTTTCACCCATTTTTTTAGAGATTGATTTGTTTTGCAGCAAGTGTTTTATTTTTTCGGCCAGGGCTTCTGTACTGTAAGGAGCAACCAGGTAACCGGTTTCATTATCAATAATGGTTTCGTTGAATGCGGTTACATTAAATGCAATAACCGGTTTGGAGCAACGGTATGCTTCCAGTACAATCAAACCAAATGGTTCTGCGATTGACGGTGCCACAATGATATCCGATCCGTTGATGTAATGATACACATCGTCCGTGTACCCGGCAAAAGCAACCCACTGATTCAAGTTGAGTTCATTTACCCTGTTTACCAGGTGCTTCATTTCTTCGCCTGCTCCCAGGATCACTAATTTAAGATCAGGTATTTCACGGCGCAGCAGCTCAACCGCTTCTATCAAAAAAAGATGGCCCTTAAACTTGCGCAGCCTGGCAATCACCAGCAACTGGTTGTTTGAATATCGTACCGGTGCTGCCTGTTGGTGAGGATTACCTGCTTCAAGACCGTGATATATCACGCTCATTTTTAAAGCACTGCAAATTCCGGAATGAATATAAAAATCAGCCAGCCCTTTTGATACAGCAAAATTGCCGGCAACGAAACGTTGTACCCATTTTTCTACCTGGTAGCTAAGACTGAACCGGTTAATTTTGGTGTAATCCAATCCATGCTGATCCATAAATTGTTGCAGGTAACCATGCTTGGTGGTTACCAGTTTACAAGATGTTTTAAAAAGCATTTTGGAGAGTCCGCTTACTATTTCAGCATGCATTAAGTGGGCACTTAAAATATGGTATTGTTCCTTCCTGATGATGCCTGCGAGATGGTATGCAGCCTTTACCGAATAAGGGTGGGAGGCATCGCAAACATATACCGGGATATCGTAAGGTTTAAAATGGCTGGTAAAATAATCAATAATCGACTGGTTCGTTTTCTGCCGGGTACAATAAAAACCAACTTCTATCTGTCTTTTTTTTAATTCCGGCAATAACTGCAACAGGTAGCGTTCCGCTCCACCCATTATTTCTATTCGCAGATAAAACAATATTTTCATTGCTGGTGTTAAATGTGAAACGACTCAATATAATAGCCCGAATTGGATGCACGATCCGATAGCTATCGTATTCACGAATTAAGCATGTATTATTTTCGAATCCGAAAGTTTTCGGATCGCCTTTTATTATTTCAAATAAAATAAATTGTACGCCAATTTACTGCCAACATAGCACTGGTTATAATACCCCTGTACATTACGGGGGAACTACCTGTTTTCCATACTTTTTATGAGTGCCAGGTATTTTGCAAACATAAGTGTATTACTGAAATATAATTGGGCATACTGGTAAGCAGCCTGCCGCATTGTGCTGGTTTTTGACGGATTTTGAATGAGATCATACATGGCGTTCGCTAAAGCTGCTTCATTTTTTGCAGGGATCAGTACACCCGTAATATCTTTTTCAATCATATTGTCAATGCCTGGCACGTCGGATGCAATTACGGGCAGGCCACAAGCCATCGCCTGCATGATGGCAGTACTCATCGTTTCGCCCAGTGATGCATGAATATAAATATTCAGTGACTGTAAAAAATTGACCAGTTCAATTTCGCTAAGAGTGCCTGTAAATTCAACCATATCCGTTACGCCATGTTGAAAAGCTAATTGTTGAAGGGAATGACGTAATTCTCCATCACCTGCAATTTTCAATTGGATGGATAGTTGTGGATATTGAATTTTCAACAGGGTAACAGCTTTTATAAGCGTAACATGATCTTTTATAGCAACTATCCGGCTTTGCATGCCCAGTACAATGGATTTGGACGGGAGCTTAACTGCCGGTGTGTAGATGGCTAAATTAATTCCATTGTTGATCACGCTGATTTTTTTCGCTTTCCAGAATAAGGGTAGTTTTTTTCTTACTTCGTCTTTAAATTTCTCAGTCAAAAAAACAATGTGATCGGCCAATAAAAGTGCCAGGGCCAGCCAAACCCACTCCAGCCATGTTTTAAGATGATTGGCCTGGGTTTCCCTTACCACTATGCGTTTTTTATTTTTACTCTGTAACACGCCAATGGCAGCTAACACAATAAACCTGCTTCCATGCAAAAAAATGATGGAGGATTGGCTTGCCTGAATGATGTTAACCAGCTTCCGGTTAAAGCCAATATCCAGGCGGGTTTGCTTTTGTAGATATTTCCAGGGAATATTGTTTGCATTGCATTTTGCGCTGTACTCTTCCCTTACCGGTTCTACCCCTGCGAAAATGGCTTCATTTTCAAACTGTTTATTTTCATCTGCGGATAAAAAGGAGAAAAACACATTTCCATGTCCACCTAAACCGGAATATAGCAGGTGCAGTAATTTCATGAACGGTGGAAATTTTGTATCAATGTTTTGTAACCGTTTTAAATATGGCCCTTTGAATTTGTTTGTAAATTATGTATGATATAGCGAAACATTCATACACTTATCATGGCTCCTAATATTCATTTAACGAAGCTATATATTCACTCAACTGGCCCACATCTTTCCATGACTTTTCTGTAATCGGGAACACTCCAATATTCCCTCCTCTTTCTTTCACCTTTTCAATCAGTTGAGTAATGTGAAAAAATTCGTTTTCAGGGATTTCATCTAAAAGGTGCGGCTCCAGTATATACATACCGCTATTTATTTTGAAGGTTAATTCCGGCTTTTCCTTCAAATCTATCAACTGCCCGCTCTCCCCGGTTTCAATTATTCCATATGGTATTGGATAATGTTTTAATGCTGCAACAATTGTAATCTCATTTTTTGATTTGTAATGGTAATCCAGTATTTCAGCATAGTCCTGGTCTATTAAAATATCACAATTGCTTACTATAAAAGTTGTATTGATCTTTTGCTTTAACAAGGTTAAACTTCCGGCCGTTCCCATTGGCTTTTTTTCTTTAAAAAAAACTAACCGGTATGGAAGGTTTTGATTTTGCAGGTAGTATTCAATCAGCTCTGCTTTATAATTTACCGATATATAAAAATCGGTGCAACCATGCTTTCCAAAACGGTCAAATATTTCTTCCACCATTGTTTTTTCTCCAATTGGGATTAATGGCTTTGGCAATACATTGGTAAGTGGTTTTAATCTTGTACCCATGCCACCCGCCATAATTACAACCGGCAAATTAAATTGCTTTAAAGGGGCTGTTTCGCCGACACCAAACAGGTCTTCCCAAAAATATACGCTTACCAGCTCATCATCGGCAGATACAACCGGCATAAATTCAGCCCGGATAGATAACATCCTCTTTTTTATAGCATCAATCGAATAGTCCGGGTTGGCTATTATATAATCTTTCCGGGTAATTGTTGACACAGGGTTATTAAGATCAATGCTGTTTATTATGGCCCTTTGCAGGTCACCAATTGAAAGCAAGCCGATAAATTTATCGTCGCTAAGAACGATCAATAACTTTCTCCGGATATCATCCATTCTCTTTAAAGAAGATAAAAGAGATGTTTCGGGTGATATTACTATGTCCTTTAATTGTTGTGTCAGTTTTATCATAAATCATCTTCTTAAATTAGCATCGGAACAAAAAATTAATTTCCAGTATGCCCTTTGATTATTTTCTTTTAGCGGGTACACCTATAAAGGTACCGGGGCTATCAATGTTTTTTGTAACAACTGCACCTGCCCCAATAACAACATGATCGCAAATTGATATATTGGGTAATATCGTGGCATTGGCGCCTATATAACAAGATTCCCCTATTTGAACATTGCCTAGTATCACCGCATTGGGGGCAATAGTTGTGTATCGTCCGATAGTGGAGTCATGCATTACGTTGCAATTGGTATTCAGCCTCACAAAATCTGATATTTCAGCCTTTGCTGAAATATTTACTCCGTACTGGATTACGACTCCCTTTCCCAACTGTGCACTTTTAGAAATCTTCGCTTCAAATGAAATGAGCGTAAAAAAATCATATCCAAAACCGGTGTACAATTTACTTAAGCGCATCCTTATTGCCGGCATATCCGGGGTAATAACAATTGGTATTTGTTTTATTTCCGCTGACAGATTATTTGCCGTATTATCATCCGCCAAAACAGGGTAATTTCTATAAGAGCCTTTTTTTTCGGTGTCTATCAATCCAACAATGCTGATATTTAAATCTTCGGCAAGCTCAATTATTTCATGAAAGGCCCCTACAATAATAATCTGCTTTTTCATACACAAACTTCTTTTAAAACCCCGGCAATGAATTTTACTTCATCTTCGGTAAGTTTGGAATACATGGGTAAAGTAATCATATTATCAGTGGCATAATCCGTTACCGGTAAATTAGTATAGAAGTCTTTATAAATGGAAAACTTATGAACGGCAGGATAATGTACACTTGTTTGTATACCTGCCTCCGCCAGCTTTTCCCGGATACTATTTCTTTTTTTATAATCGGAATGCTTCAACAGGATAGGGAAAATGTAATTGGAGGAAAATTCCTGGTCGTTTTTAAAAGGAATTAGTATTGAATCGATACCTTCCAGCTGTTCAATATAGGCTTTGCGGATGATCGCTCTTTTCTGTAAGTCGTCCTCTATTTTATCTAATTGAACAATGCCGATGGCGGACCGCATATCATCCATGCGGTAATTAAAACCCAGCTCCACTACATCATATTCAGTAGAATGTCCCTTTGCCCGTTCATAAGACATCGATGTCATACCATGTGAGCGCAATAATTTTGTACGGTCAAAATATTCTCTGGAGTTGGTAATTAGCATTCCTCCTTCACCTGTACTGATGTTTTTATTGGAGAAGAAACTAAAACAGCCAATGTCTCCGATAGTACCTAACTTTTTACCTTTATATTCTGACAATGGCCCATGGCAGGAATCTTCCACCACCTTTAAGTCATGCTTTTTAGCGATTTTCATAATTGCGTCCATATCGCAAGCAAAGCCCCCATAATGCATTACCAATATGGCCTTGGTTTTCGAGGTGATTTTTTTTTCAATTTCTTTTGGGCAAATCGTCAAATCATCATAGCTGGCAACATCGGCAAATACCGGTACTGCTTCCATATACCTGATGGCATTCACAGAAGCGACAAATGTTAGTGAGGGGCAGATCACCTCGTCATGCTCCTTAACACCCACCAGTTTTAATGCCAGGTGAAGCGCCACTGTGCAATTGGCCAGGGCTACTGCATGATTAGCACCAAGCAAACCCGCAAACTTTTCCTCAAACGCAGCAGTTTTTGGTCCGGTAGAGATCCATTTTGAACGAAGCACATCCACGACTGCCTGTTCTTCCTTTTCATCAAAGTTTAAATCAAAAAGTGGTATTTTATACATAATTTCTTTTTAAATAGTGGTTGATTTTTTTTGCAAAATTTCCCTGTAAGCCGACATCATCTTATCGCAATTACATGTAACACTAAATTCGTCTACTCCGTGTTGGTATGCTTTTGCTGATAGTTCGTTAAAGTAGGGATGGTCTGTCATTAATTTTTCTGCATGCGCTGCCAGCTTTTCAATATCACCCTTTTTGGTAATTAAAATTCTTTCTTCCCCATTATTAAACTGTGGAATACTTCCTGTATTGTAGGAAATAACGTTAAGCCTCAGGCAAACAGCTTCCCGTATAACTGTAGGAAACCGGTCATTATAAGTTGGGGTAACCAATATCCTGGCTTTTAATACCATTGTGTATAATTCCTCATCGCTTCTGATAAACCCTTTGAATAAAATATTTTTTTCGCAACCCAGTTTCACCGCCTCTTCTTTAAGGAATTCAAAATAGCTACTGCCCACCGGGCCGATATAACACGCTTTGATATAGGGAAAGTTAGCCTTAAGTTTTGAAACCAATTCCAAAAAATCTTCGGCGCCTTTGTCCTTTACAATCCGACCCCAAAATAACAAATCAAATTCTTTTGGGATCGCCAGTGCTGCAAATTTCTCAATATGAGAACCGATAGGGTAGTAATAGTTATAGTACTCAAACCCGGTATTCCTCATTTTTTTGATAAGGAGTTTAGAATCTGCATCACCTCCAAAATAACTGCATTTTTGAATAATTTCGGATTCAACCTGAATCCGTTTCTTTTTAAGGGAATCATTTTGCCCATATACATCCAAACTGATAAACCCCTGAATCGAAACCAGCACCGGGTATTTTTGATACAATTCCAGTACCGATGAGCTGTGTCTTGGAACCTCTGCACCGTGCAGGTTGATTAGTGCCGGCTTTATTTTACCTATAAGCTTGCCTATTTTCCTGGTATAAAAATAATAGTTGGTGAATAAGTCGAGGTTGAAAAAGGGTGGCCAGGTTCTTTTGATAAATGGAATGCCTGCCGAAAAAAAATGGTAAAACACCCCTTCTGCCTCAAAAGAGTAATCTTTTTTTAGGTATTGGTGGGGAGAAATTACATGAATTTCAAATTCGGCTGAATTTTTAAATCCTTCCAATGTTGTGCTGATCCATGCGCCATACGGCGGCGTTTTTTTCCACAGGGGTAAATGATTTTGAATAAACTCACTGCTGAATTCGCAGATCCAGGCTATTTTTATTTTATTACTCATTCCAAATGCCTTTAGCTTTATTGTTTAGTATTTTATTAACCTGCAAAGGCTGAAAATAAAGGCCGGTTATATTTAGCAGGCAGGTGGCAAACATAATGCCTGCGCTATTGTGAAACCATTTGGCCAGGAATATTGCCAAAGGGATGTAAAACAACAGGGTTAAAAAAACCAGGTACATGCTGAATTTCATTTTCCCAATTCCATTGATGAAATTGGTATAGGGAGCAAGGAAGACATTAATAATGGCAAAACAAGCCATTGACAAGGAAATGATTAACGGAATTTTTACCCGGTCGCCCAGCCATAATTTATAGATAAAAGGGGTCAGGAAAGTCATCACAACTATGCCAACTGCAAATATTACAGACAGATAGTTTAACCTTTTTAACGTATTTTTTAACCAGTCGAAATCACCTTTTGTATATGCGTCTGTAACTGCGCTCCATATTGGAGCCATGATAATTGCATAAACCATAATGGGTAGTTGATATAACATTAAAGCACTGCTGTATACCACCACCTCACCAGCACTAAATAATTGAGAAATTATGATATTAGCACTCGAAAAAAGCAACACGGCAGCAACCTGGATTACAAAAAACTGCAGGCCCAGGTTTAGCAACGACTTTGCGTGAACAAACTTTACACTCCCAAAGCCAGGCCGAAGAAATTTATACTTACCGGAAAATGCATAAAAGGTTGCAATGATCAGCACCAGCAATGGTACACCCGTTAATGTAATCCCTAAAATTAAAAGATCACCTTTACTGGTAACCTTATATATGATTGCAATAACAATAAAAGCAATAAAGTTACCCAGGGTTATTATGGCATTGTTCATGGATGGCTTCTGTGCCGCCATATACACTACCCCCACCAATTGAAAAATAAATCTCAGCAGGAATAAAGTAAAAGTAAATGAAGTAAGTAAATATAATTCCTTGCCGGAAATGATTTGTATGTTTAAAACAGATTGCCAGTTAATAAACGGATTGATGGCCTGGAAAACTAAAATGATGGTAATAAATATGATTGAAATCAAGGCAAATGTTGTGCTAACATATTCCCTGGCTAATACCTTTTGATCCCTGGCCAGGGCCTGCGCTAATTTGTTACGCAATCCATTCCCGATTCCAATATCAAAAAAGCTAAACCAGGCAAAAATGGAAGATATTGTTAACCAAACACCGTATCTGTCTTTGTCTAAAAAATCGATCAACAATGGCACCAGTAAAATCCCGGTGATAACACTCACAATTTTAATAAGAAATGAAAACACAATTTCTTTTTTGACGGATGCTGTTCTTTGAGATTGATATTCCTTGTTTCCGAAAACGTTCAGTAAGAATTGTAGCATTTTTCGTATTAAATATTGTAAATATCAGCTTTGTATCGTTTAAGATTATCCGGGTTTTTGAACCATTCAATCGTTTCAGCAAGTCCCTGCTCCAGGCTGTACCCAGGTTTCCAATCAGTATATTCCAGGATTTTTTTATTAGATCCATATAATCTGAAAACTTCAGATTTTTCCGGTCTCAATCGCTGCTGATCACTTACTATTTTTGCGCCGGGATTAATTTGCCGGATGAGTTCCAGGGCAAGGTCTCCAACAGCAATTTCAGACTGGGTGGCGATATTGCAATCCTGCCCAATCAATTGATCGGATTTCGCAATTTCTATAAACCCTTTTACGGTATCTTTTACAAAAAGCAAATCACGGGTAGGTATAATATCGCCTAATTTAATTTCCGTTATCCCATTCAACAATTGGGTAATAATGGTGGGTATCACTGCCCGGGCGGATTGCCGGGGCCCATAAGTATTAAAAGGGCGAACGATGGTTAAAGGCAGGTCAAAACTTTTATAGAAAGATTCAGCTATAGCATCGGCACCGATTTTTGACGCCGAATAAGGTGATTGTGGTTGCCGTGGATGTTTTTCATCTATCGGCACATATTGGGCCGTGCCATAAACCTCTGAGGTGGAAGTTACTAAAACACGTTCGGTATTTAAATCTTTAGCTGCCTGTACAATATTCAGCGTGCCTTTAACATTTGTATCAATATACGAATCAGGAGAATGATAGCTAAATGGAATAGCAATGAGTGCGGCGAGATGAAACACGATATCAACCTCCTTCATTGCGGTGCGTACTCCGTTCGGGTCGCGGATATCTCCAGCAAAGATTTCAATTTGCGCCAACTTACCCGGAGACAATGAATCTAACCAGCCCCAGTTATTAAATGAGTTATAATATACAAAGGCTTTCACTTTACAGCCCTCCTCCAATAACAACTCTGCTAAATGGCTGCCGATAAAGCCATCTGCACCTGTCACCAATACTCTTTTATTTTTTAATTCCATTTACAATATGCTTGTTTTTTAAAGTTTCACCTCTAAGCGAAAAGAAATAGCATAAAAAAAATATTTTAATTTCCCGCAACACTTTCCGCCCGGATAAAAAATCATTTAATGAATTGACCCAGGATCATATCTTCCGTTTTATGAATTTAGCCGCCACCAATCCTTTCCGAAAACGTTGGATATGTGTTGGAATACCTCTAAATAAGAACAAATAACCCCCGAAAATCATCACCTGATATTAAATTTCTGTAGAACAAAATTCACCAACCTAAATTTATACATATAAATGGTGAATGAAATACCTGGCCAGCCGTTGGAAAGTGTGCCGCCAGGCGGGTGGCAAATGTAGTTGTTTTATTAATAATTGGGTAGGAGTTACTTCTAAAACATCCGGGATGTGTAATGGCAAATCAGGTAGATTGTTATGGGGAAATCTCCTGTTTCAATAGGTTTTGATAGATGATTCCATGCCGTCAGTATCATTTTTTAGTCGTTTCCAAATGATTACGCAATGTTGTACCAACCTGTCGGCGCCCAGGGAATGTCAAAATTTTAGTATTTATTTATTAGAGATTTGTTCGTTCAGTATTTGGCAGGAATTTAACCGCTTAAGTAGAATGGTGTCGTTTCCATTTTCGTAGAAGCAATTCTACACCAATTCGTAACTACTCAGGTTGCAAATTAGCGACAATGGTGAGTGCCTCAAAAACATTCTTGGTATTTTTGATGGTGGTATCAATGACGGAACGCAGGATTGCAAACCGGGCAGCGCCGCGTTCGCTTCTGAAGTGGCCAGATATTT
>JBBQTL010000008.1:0-65507 GCA_038213285.1 Chitinophagales bacterium | reverse complement strand
AAATGTTTTATCTGTAAATAAAATTGGAATACCCACCACCAAACCGGTAATGATGGTTGCAAAAGAAGGGGTTTTATATTTTTTATGAATCTTTTGAAATACAGGTGGCATCAATCCATCCCGGCTCATGCTCATCCAGATACGGGGCTGCCCCATTTGAAACACCAATAACACACTCGTCATGGCAATTACCGCTGCTATCGCTACAAAAAATTGCATCCAGCCTACATTCAAATTTTGTTTCTCAAAAATAAATGCAAGCGGATCGCCCACACCTTCAAAATTGCGGTAATTAACAGCCCCGGTTAAAACCAATGTGAGTAAAATATAAACGATGGTACATATTACCAGCGACAGGATCATTCCCCGTGGAAGATCACGCTGCGGATTTTTACTTTCTTCTGCCAATACACTCACCGCATCAAAACCAATATAGGCAAAGAATACACCGCTCACTGCAGCCATCACTCCGCTAAAACCATTCGGCATAAACGATTTAACCCCTTCATCATTAGCAGGTGTCCAGTTAAAAGCAAGCCCATTGGCAAAAACAAGATAGCCCCCTACAATAATCACCAATCCCACTACAATCATTTTAAGTATCACCATTAAATTACTGAAATTGCGGCTCTCCTTTATACCACGATATACAAGAATGGTGATCAGGATATTGATTACAAATGCCGGCAGGTCGAATATGATCCTCTGGCTTCCAATCATGGGGGCATTATTCCATGCGTCCAGTACATCTTTGTTGGTACTACCATTCGTCAGCAAACCCTTTGCTTCCATATAACTGGTACACAGGTATTGGGGAATATGAACATTGATCTTTTCAAGAAAGGAGGTAAAATAGTCACTCCAGCTATAGGCCACGTAAATATTGCCGATAGAATATTCCATGATGAGCGCCCAGCCAATCACCCAGGCAAACAATTCGCCAAAAGAAGCATACGCGTATGTGTAAGCGCTGCCGGCTACTGGTATACGACTGGCAAATTCTGAATAACAAAACGCCGTAAAAGCGCAGGCGATAGCAGTAATAATAAACAGTATCACTACACCGGGGCCCCCATGAAAAACCGCTCCACCCAAACTACTAAAACTGCCGGCACCTAAAATAGCAGCAATACCAAAGAAGGTAAGATCACGCATGGTGAGTACCCGTTTTAATTCGCCACCTCCATGCGACTCATCACTGCCCTCCGCTAAAATACTTTCAATCTTTTTGGTTCTGAATAAAGAATCGGACATGTTTTACAGTTAGTTTTAAAGTTATATTCTTGTCCAAAATAATTAATAATATTGATTTGCAATTAAAAAATCTGGCTCAATAAGCCATCTGTAAAACTTTATTTGAATGATGGTATGATATTACCATTATTTACTGTAGATTTTTTTATTCGTTTTCATTCGGGTAACTATTAAACCCGGCTTACATAAATTGCTGCAATTTGAACAGCAGCATTATTTGCAGGGGATCACCCTCTTACTTCCCGAATAATTTGTTTAAACTAAAACAAGAGTTTTAAACTCCATCATGCCATAAATTACAACGAAATGAAAAAGGGAAGAAAGACCATATTGTTTTGAATCGATAGAGAAGGTTTTGAATTGGAACAAATGGAAAATAAAGTATCGCAGTAATGATTTATTGAGAACTTAGGATGCTTTCTTTAAGGACATTTTTGAAAAAAGCTGCCGATCCTTAAAATTAACAGTGATTTCCTTCCTCATTGATCAGTTTCAACTAATTTCGGCGATCCATAAAATACACATTTACAATTAAGCTATGTTTTTAAAAATACTCACTGTAGCAGGTCTCGCAACTTTCGAAATTTATGTTGCCATTCCTACCGGGTTTGCATTTGGCCTTTCACCCTGGACGATATTCTTTGCAAGTGTTACCGGGGGATTGGCAGGTGTATTTGTCGCCGCTTTTCTGGGCGATAAAATCAGGGCATTCTTCCATAAAAGCAAACCGGTAAAAGAAGAAAAACCCAAACATCCGATGGTTTACCGCATTTGGAATAAGTATGGTATCATCGGGTTGGGCTTTTTAGGAACCCTTACTGTTGGTGCTCCTATAAGCATTGGCGTAGGGGTTAGCTTAAATGCAAATCTGAAAAAACTGATCACCTGGTGTTGTATTGGTGTGCTAACCCGATGTATCATATTTACGTTGGTAGGTTATTACGGACTTAAATTATTTTAATTAATTTGTGTCAGTATCATTTTTACATCGAAAAAACATTCAATTATGCCTCCAATAAAAACAGCACTACTCTCCTTTGGCATGTCTGGCAAAGTATTTCATGCTCCATTTATACGGGTACACCCGGGCTTCCAGCTTGCCGGCGCATGGGAAAGAAGCAAGCAACTCATCAATGATTCATACCCCGGTGTTACTTCCTATCCTACACTTGAATCGGTTTTAACTGATGATAGTATTGACCTGGTAGTTGTAAACACCCCTACCTCCACGCATTATGTATATGCTAAACAGGCGTTGCTGGCGGGCAAAGACATTATAGTAGAAAAAGCTTTTACTACTACCCTGGCTGAAGCGGTGGAACTAAAAAACATTGCCGAAAAAGTCAATAAAAAAATATCCGTATACCAAAACCGCCGCTGGGACAGTGATTTTAAAACCGTACAAAAAATAATCAAAGAAGGTTGGTTGGGAGATTTGAATGAAGCAGAAATTCATTACGAACGGTTTAAACCACAACTGAGTCCAAAAATTCACAAAGAAATCGCAAGCCCCGGAGCAGGTTTGTTAAAAGACCTTGGGCCGCATATAATAGATAGTGCCCTTTGCCTGTTTGGTTTTCCGGATGCGCTTTTCGCGGATATCCGGATCACCCGCCCGGATTCGATGGTAGATGACTGGTTCGATATCCTGTTTTATTATAAAGATCTTAGGGTTAGATTAAAGAGTGGGTTGCTGGTAAGGGAAAGCGTTCCGGGTTTCATTGTGCATGGATCAAAAGGTTCTTTTTTAAAAGGCAGAACCGATGTACAGGAAATTAACCTGATAGCGGGTAAAATTCCCGATACACCCGATTGGGGTACGGAGCCCGAAACCGAGCAGGGATTATTACACACGGAGAAAGATGGCAATATCATCCGGGAGAAGGTAAAATCTCTGCAAGGCAATTATTATGATTATTATGATGGTGTATATAAGGCATTAACTGAAAACAAACCAATGCCTGTGACCGCCGATGACGGCATAAACGTGATGCGTATCATTGAAGCGGCTATCCAAAGTACGAATGAAAAAAAAGTGATTGGTTTTTAAGTCTGTAGACAGTCAGGTATTACAATTTATTTCTCCATTGCCAATGTTTAAACTTTCATATTTATTAAATTGCAGCAAAACCTATTAACATGGCAGCAAAAAACTGGGTGATTGATCCCAACCACAGTGAAATACAATTCAAAATAAAACACCTGATGATTACGAATGTAACGGGTAGTTTTAATCTTTTCGAAGCGTCTGTCATAACAGAGGAAGAGGATTTCATGACGGCAAAAGTCAGCTTTTCAGCAGATATTGATACCATTTCAACCGGTAATGAACAAAGAGATGCACACCTTAAAAGCGCTGATTTTTTTGATGCAGCTACCTATCCAAAATTAACCTTTGTAGCTACCAGGTATAAAAATATAGACAATGATGGGTCTTATGAATTGTATGGCGACATTACCTTAAAAGACGTTACAAAAAACATTAAACTGGATGTGGAATTTGGTGGCGTGGTGAAGGATCCCTACGGCAATATTAAGGCTGGTTTCAGTATCAATGGTAAAATAAACAGGAAAGATTTTGGCCTTACCTGGAATGCTGTAACAGAATCGGGCGGCATAGTGGTTAGCGATGAAGTAAGACTATCCTGTGAAATACAGTTGATTGAACAACAATAGGCAACATTTATACCTGATTGAAAACGAAGCCGTGCTTGCTTCGTTTTTTTTGTGCAGGTACTTCACCAATATTTTGAACAACATTTAAATGCTTATCCTGAAACATATCCATCAAACAAATTGCTTTATAACAATCTTTTAATCTTCATTCAACTTTAGTTTTATCTCTGGTAAATAGAAATACCGGATGTAACGCCAAATTACTTTAAAAATAAGGTGGAATATTTTTATATTCACAATATCAATTGTCGGATGAATGCACCATTGACAGAGGATAATACAAACCAACGCTAAACAGGAATTGACCGGATATAATTTGATTAAACCACCTAACAACTACAAATATTGAATTTAAACAGCCAGGACATACTTTGCATTCTTGAGAGTTGCAAACAAAACAACAGGGAAAGCCAGCAACAATTGTACAGGCTTTTGTATGGCTATGCTTATAGCATTACTTACCGTTATACCAATGATGACCAGGAAGCCAATGCATTGGTAAATGACAGTTTTCTAAAACTTTTCCGTAGCATAGGTGTTTTTAAAAACGGTAACTCCACCGATGTGTTCAATTCATTTAAAGGCTGGTTTAGAAAAATAATTTTGAATACCTGTATTGACCATTACCGAAGCAATAAAAAATTAAAAACAGGGCTGATTATTGATAATGTATCTTCTTTTGTTGATACCCATGAAAATGGGGAAGAGAAGTTGAGGTATAAGGAAATCATCAATACTGTTAAACAACTTTCAACCGCTTACAGAACAGTATTTAATTTGCATGTGGTAGAAGGATTTTCCCATGAAGAAATTGCCGGGCTTTTAGGTATTTCTGTTGGTACTTCCAAGTCTAACCTGTCAAAGGCCAAAGAACATTTAAGAACTCTTTTACAAGACAAAATGAATTACATCATATCATAATGCAACCTTCAGACAAGGATATAGATAAAATAATAAAGGATGCCGGGGATAATTACCAGGCAACTGGAGCAGCACCCGATTGGGCACAGATGGAGGCTTTGTTGGATAAACACCTGCCCGTAAAAAAAGAGCCGAAAAGAAAGCTACTCATTTTATTACTGCTATTATTGTTTTTAGCAGGTACCACCTATATTTATTTCAATAGAAACAGTAAAGATGCGATGGCTGTAAATGAAAAAAAAACTTCTGATTCCAATATACACATAGTACCCGGCAGGCCGGCAGGCAATGAAGCTGAAAATGCGCTGATTAACGATCTTGAAAATCAGCCGTCACCATTATTACAAAGTAATCAGCCCAATCAAAACCAGCAGCATCCCATTTCCAAAAAAAGTACAGGGATGCGAAAAGGTGTAAAAGGAAACAGCCGGATCAGCATTTACGAAACCGGAGTAGTTGAATATAGTTTGCCAGATAATCCATCTACGAATGCACCGGCATTAAACAGTACATCGGCATTAATTAATACATCAAATGAAAATAGCAAAGATATTGTGGTTACCGACCCAACAAAACCAATTGAAAATACAATAACCGAAAATAACCCTAACACAAAAACTGCGGCAACGGAGCCTGTAATTGATACAAATAAATCGATAGTTGTTAATGAACCGGCCACTGGCAATAAGAAAAACAAACTTGTCAAAAAAAGAAAACAACCTCTAGAAATTAGCTTGATATATGCACCTGAGCTAACAACTATCCGATTTACCAATATTGACAAACCTGGCAGTAATTATGGTTTATTGCTGGGTTACCAAATCACAAAAAACATTAGCTTGCAAACCGGTATTATAAAATCCAGGAAAAACTATATAGCAAATGGAAGTGATTTTGAATTGGAGTATCCGTTAACCGGCAATTATAAATTAACCAAAGTAAACGGCTATTGCATGATGTATGAAATACCGTTGAATATAAAATCGGGCCTGGGGAGTTTTAAAAAATTCAACGTGTTTTATATAGCAGGTATTTCTTCCTATTTTATGACACGTGAATATTATACTTATCATTACGCCTCTGCCAGTGGCATCTATAGCAGGAGCCGAACATACACTAAGCAAAAAAACTATTGGCTGTCACTTGCTAGTTTGGGTATAGGCATTGAAAAAGCGATTTCACCTGTTTTCAATATTGCGGCCATACCTTTTCTTAAAATCCCATTTAAAGGAATGGGTGAGGGCAATTTAAAATTATTGAGCACGGGTATTAATTTTTCACTTTCCTACAAGCCTTCCTTTGCTAAAAAATAAAATTCATTCAACAGATATCCGGGCATTCATTTATTTCGCTTCAAACCAAAGTTTCGTTTCATCATCCCAGTCTCCATTGTAATTGATGGTAAGCTCTTCGCTGTTTTCAATCAATCGCACCGTTTTAACCATGATCGTATCATCTTCGTAGTCCATAAAATATTCACAATTACTTTTGTAACTATGGTTGTAAACAGGCACCAGGCCCAACGCCATACAACATTTATCTTTATTTTTACCCCATTCAAAAATATAATCATGCAAGGCAGTTTTATCAAGATGAACCCTGTCTTCACTGCCCATAACTATTACCGGCGATAATTCAATCACCGTTCCCGCCGGAATTCTTTCCCTTGTGAAAACGCCCCTGCCCATTCCCGCTGTCTCGTCAACAAATAAATAAGGTTTTAGCATAACATTGTATTAAAATTAAAACGGTAATTTGCAAGTCCGGTTGAGTGTTTACGGTTTACCGTTTTAGGCTTCCTGTTTATTAAATTTGAAAAATATATAGCTAAGGTAAAATTTTAAGATTGAAGCTGTAAGATCAATTGGTGAGTTTCAGTATTACCCATCATCCACTCATAATCAGGTATCAAATCAGGTTGTTCATCCGGGATAACACAAAACTGTAAACATAAAACAGTAACCACATACCATGTCTTTGGAAATAGAGGAAATATCATTGCAGCAACAGTTTGAAGAGGTAATTGCTTCAGAGGACAAATTGGCCATCCAGGATTTCCTGAATGACCAAAACATCAGTGATGTAGCCAACCTCATTTACGAGAATGAAAATTACGAAAGCCAAATCATCAGCCACCTCTCTTTACACCGGGCTACCAGTGTATTTAAAATACTGGAGTTACCTACACAAAAAAAAATCATTAAGTCGCTGCCGCCCTTTAAAACGGCAGAGTTATTAAATGACTTGCCTCCTGATGACCGGACCTCATTTTTAAGTGAATTACCCGGCAATGCGGTGAGGGAATTGGTAAAAACCCTAAACCCGGAAGAAAGAAAAGTTACACTGTCATTACTGGGTTATCCGGAAGGAAGTGTAGGCAGGCTGATGACACCTGACTATGTGTATGTGTATGAGCATGATACCGTAGAAGACGTGTTTAGCACCATCCGGAAATATGCCCGGAACAGCGAAACCATCGACGTGATCTATGTGATCAATGAAAAAGGAGAATTGCTCGATGATATACGCATCAAGGATTTCATTATGGCTGCCCTGGATAAAAAGGTAGATGAACTAATGGACGGCAGGTTTATCGCTTTACATGCGCAAGATGACCAGGAAGTAGCCAATGAGGTTTTTAAGATGAATAACCGGGTGGCTTTACCCGTTGTAAGCAGGAGCAATAAATTATTAGGCATTGTTACTATTGATGATGTATTATGGGTGGCCAATGAAGAGTTTAGCGAAGACATGCAAAAGATGGGCGGCACCCAGGCATTGGACGAACCCTACCTGGAAATGCCCCTGTTTAAACTATTTAGAAAAAGAGTGGGTTGGCTGATAGTCCTTTTTTTGGGTGAGATGTTTACAGCAACAGCAATGGGTTATTTTGAAGATGAGATTCAAAAGGCCGTAGTATTGGCACTCTTTATCCCGCTGATTATTTCAAGTGGTGGCAATACCGGTTCGCAGGCATCCACTCTAATTATCCAGGCGATGGCGGTGGGTGAAATAACCATTGCCAACTGGTGGCGGGTGATGCGCAGGGAAATAATACAGGGACTAATGCTTGGGTCTGTATTGGGTGTGATAGGTTTTACAAGGGTGCTGGTTTGGTCAAAAATATTTCCCGAAGTGTACGGAACTCATTATTACCCGATCGGGCTTACGGTAGGTTTTTCATTGGCAGGTGTAGTACTTTGGGGTACATTAACTGGTTCCATGTTGCCATTAATTTTAAAAAGGCTGGGAGCTGATCCGGCCGTTAGCTCGGCCCCCTTTGTAGCCACCTTGGTAGATGTTACCGGGCTGATCATTTATTTTACCGTTGCCTATTTATTTTTACAGGGTATACTTTTATAAAAGATATAACCAGGTAAGTAACCAATGGACTTGTTCCTCTCCCCCAATTATTGCATGGTAGCAGAAGCAAACGAGGACGCCCCATACTTCATCTTTTCCAGTATTGCCTTCCCATTTTTGAATTCAATCAGGAACATATTATCATACTCCTTATCGGGAATATAATCCGCCGGGTAATCAACCAAACCGAATTTACGGATCATTAGCGCAATGGTATTACTGTGCCCAATGATCAGGATGGCGTTATCCATATCGTGATGAGCCTGTATTTTATTAAACAGGTCAGTGCAGGAAGTATCTGAAAGATAACGCACGGTATCAATCCCCAATTGTATTCTTAAACTATCTCCCGTGTTTTGGGTACGCCTGTATTCGGTTACGTAGATGCGCTGAATCTTTTTATCTTTTAGCACCCTCAAAAGATCGCCGGCCCTTACGTTCCCTGCCGGCGTTAGCAATGGATCGTTACCGCTTTGCTTTTCTGCGTGACGCACCAGGTATATTTTAGCTCCATCGTCTAAAACACGGGGAATAATATCGGTATTACATTGCAGCAAGAAAATCGCCGCTGCTAAAAAGTATCGCATATAAATGTTTTAGCAAATGTAGTTAACCGAAAGTAAAACAGTGTATTGGCGTAATGAATAAACTTTATTGGCTGCATTTTTGTTAATTTGCGCCTTTTATTATTTTTAATACCATTCGGTACTAACTCTGTAAACTATCATTTTATAGCAAGCCAGTAGCTACAAACTACAATAGTTATAAAGTTGATCGGAAGGATCATGCCGAAAAAAAACTTAAAATATGTGTGGAATAGTAGGATACACAGGTCATAGGGAAGCATACCCCGTTGTAATAAAAGGCCTTAAAAGATTAGAATACCGTGGCTACGACAGCACCGGCGTAGCGCTGCTCAACGGCGGGCTGAAAGTGTACAAAAAGAAGGGACGGGTTGCAGAACTGGAAGATTACCTGGTAGGAAAAGATCTTCATTCTCATATTGGTATCGGGCATACCCGCTGGGCTACGCATGGCGAACCAAGTGACCGAAATGCTCACCCGCATACCAGCAAGAGTGGCAAACTGGCGATGATACACAACGGCATTATTGAAAACTACGCCCAAATAAAAAAAGAACTCCACAATAAAGGCTACACATTTACCAGCGATACCGATACCGAAGTACTGCTGAATTTTATAGAAGATATCAAAGAAAACAATGAGTGCAACCTGGAAGAAGCGGTAAGAATCGCTTTGAAAAGAATTACCGGTGCGTATTGCATTTTACTGATAGATGAAGCAGATCCGGAAACCATCATTGCCGCCAGGAAAGGAAGCCCGCTGGTAATTGGTGTAGGCAAGGGGGAACATTTTTTGGGAAGTGATGCATCACCTATGTTGGAATATACCAAAGAAGTTGTGTACGTCAATGATTATGAACTCGCCATTATTAGGCCAGGTGAACTGACCCTTAAAAACCTCGGTAATGAGAAGATAACACCTTTTGTAACCAGGTTGGATATGGAGCTTGCCGCCATTGAAAAAGGAGGGTACGATCATTTCATGCTGAAGGAAATATTTGAACAGCCCAGCACCATTCATGATTGCCTTCGCGGAAGACTAGACGCTGCTGCCGGTACCATTACCATGAGTGGGGTAATGCAAAATATAGAGGCTTTTAAAACAGCCAGCCGTATCATCATTGTTGCCTGCGGAACAAGCTGGCATGCAGGTTTGGTGGCAGAGTACATCATTGAAGAACTTTGTCGCATACCCGTGGAAGTGGAATATGCTTCCGAATTCAGGTACCGCAACCCGGTGATCAATAAAGGAGATATTATTATCGCCATCTCTCAAAGCGGTGAAACGGCTGACACTCTGGTTGCCATTGATCGTGCAAAGGAACAAGGTGCCGTAATTTTTGGAATTGTAAATGCAGTAGGTTCCTCCATTGCAAGAATCAGCAGCGGCGGCGCCTACACACATGCAGGCCCGGAGATTGGGGTTGCTTCCACCAAGGCTTTTACCGGGCAACTGGCTGTACTTACCATGATGGCATTGAAGATTGCCAAAGAAAAAGGTTCCATATCGGATGAACGATATAGCCAGTTATTATTTGAACTGGAATCCGTACCCGAAAAAGTGGAAGCAATTCTAAAGAATGCAGCAGCAATAAAGGCCATCGCTGAAAAATATAAAGATGCCACTGATGCCTTGTTCCTGGGCCGTGGATATAATTTTCCGATTGCATTGGAAGGCGCTTTAAAATTAAAAGAGATATCCTATATACATGCAGAAGGTTACCCCGCAGCAGAAATGAAGCATGGACCTATCGCCCTGGTTACAGAAACATTGCCCGTGGTATTTGTAGCTACAAAAGATAGTTACCACCAAAAAATTGTAAGCAACATACAGGAAATAAAAGCCCGGAAGGGAAAAGTAATTGCCATCATTACCGAAGGAGATGAAGTGATTCCCGGTTTGGCAGATGACGTATTTTTTGTACCACCTGCGGATGAGATTATTGCACCGATGTTGAGTTGCATCCCTCTACAATTGCTCTCCTACTATATGGGTATCGCAAGAGGAGTAGATGTAGACAAACCAAGGAACCTGGCGAAAAGTGTAACGGTGGAATAAAGTGAGGTGATGCCCCAAACCCCTGAAGGGGCTTTTGGATATTAAAATTTGCATCTCTTTTATTTATGGAATCGAGGAAATAATGCCTTAGATCAACATACGTTTATATTGGCTATAAGATTATCTTTATCCGGCACTGCCCGCTGTTTTAAAAACCGTCCCCGCAGGCAGTGTCTAAACCCCTTTAGGGCAATGTCATTTAGTTAAGGATTTGAATTGCCCCGTCCTTTAGGGCGTGGATTAAATTGGGCAAAAAAAAGTAAGGATTTAGCCGAAAGAATAGTTTGGCTAAAGCCGGTAAGAGAATAATATCACTTATCACCGCCCTAAAGGAGCGGTGCAATTCAAATAGCTTGCTTAACTAAATGACATTGCCCCTTTAGGGGTTTGGGGCGGCCTAACCATATTTTTTAACGATCACTGTTTGCTGTTTTAAAACCTGGAATGGTAAGCAGGGTATAAAGCCCCTTTAGGGGTTTGGGGTAACATGAACATCATCACAAAACATCCAGTCAATAATCTCGGTTATAATTTTGTAGAAGAAAAATATATCCCGGAGGGAAAGGATGAATACTATCTCCGGTTCCGGCAAAATCCCAATGGAAATGCATACCGTAAATTATCCGCACATGAAATTGAAGTGCTGGTGCGTAACCGCAATACATCCGATGATTGGAACATGATTTTTGTATCCACTTCTTTTAACCCCGAACTGGTAAAGAACTGCAAGTTTTACGGCCTCATCCGGATAGGCAAACTGGAACAATTTTACCTGGAATTTCATAACCTTCGATTACCCGTTGGCCTTTACAACAGCACCATCATTAGTTGCGACTTTGGCAACAATGTGTGTATTGAAAATGTCAATTACTTAAGTCATTATATTATTGGAAACGAAGTAATGATCGCCAATGTAAATGAACTGGCATCTACCGATAAGGCAAAATTTGGCAATGGAATTATTTTTGACGGTGAAGATGAAAGCATCCGGGTTTGGATGGAACTATGCAACGAAAATGGTGGCAGAAGGGTGATTCCCTTTGATGGCATGCTGGCAGGCGATGCTTTTATGTGGAGCAAGTTCAGGGATAAGCAGGCCCTGATGGATAAATTCAAAGAATTTACAGATAAAAAATTTTCCAAAGAAAGAGGCCACTACGGTAAAGTGGGCGACCGCACCGTGATTAAGAATTGTAAGATCATCAAAGATGTATTGATAGGTACCGATGCTTATTTAAAAGGCGCCAATAAATTAAAGAATCTTACCATTAACAGCGATGCCGACCGCACTTCCCAAATAGGAGAAGGTTGCGAACTGGTGAATGGTATTGTAGGCTATGGTTGCAGGATATTTTATGGAGTAAAAGCCGTTCGTTTTATGATGGCAGCACACTCCCAGTTGAAATACGGGGCAAGGCTGATCAACTCTTATTTGGGCAACAATGCTACCATCTCCTGCTGTGAAGTATTGAATTCGCTCATCTTTCCGGCGCATGAACAACACCACAATAATTCATTTTTATGTGCGGCATTGGTGATGGGGCAAAGCAATATGGCTGCCGGCGCTACCATTGGAAGCAATCACAACAGCCGCGGGGCTGATGGTGAAATTATTGCGGGGCGGGGTTTTTGGCCGGGGCTATGTGTTAGCCTAAAGCACAATTCAAAGTTCGCCTCCTTCAACATACTTGCCAAGGGCGATTTTCCTGCTGAATTAAATATCCCCATCCCCTTTAGCCTGGTAAGTAACGATGTGTCAAATGACCAGTTAGTGGTAATGCCGGCATACTGGTTTATTTACAATATGTATGCACTGGAACGCAATGCCCAAAAATATGTAGACCGGGATAAACGTACCACTAAGGCCCAGTTGATTGAATATGATTACCTGGCTCCGGATACCATCAATGAAATTTTTACAGCGCTTGCAGCTTTACAAAAATTGCAGCCTAGCGAAAAGGGCATTGCTGAAACAAATGGATGGGAAAACTCGTCCCGGAAAATAGCCGTCATCAAGGTACCTCAGTCCATTTCCATTTTTAAAGAGTTGGTTCAATATTATGGAGTGATGGAATTATTAAAACATGTTCAGCAAAATAAGTTTACCGGTTTTGATGAATTAAAGAAAACCATTTCTGCCAAAATACAGCGGAGTGAATGGCTCAATATCGGTGGACAGTTAATTCAGCAAACAGCGATAGAGAAACTACACCACCATATTATATCCGGTAAAATAAATGACTGGAACGAAGTGCATGAATTTTATAGCCAGCAAAGTGCAGCTTACTCTGCTGACAAACTGAACCATGCCTATACTTCGTTGCTGGAAATACTCCACATTACGCCAAGGCAATTTACAGCTGAACTTTTTAAGCAGTTACTGCAACAGGCGCTTACAACAAGGGAATGGATGTGCAAGGGCATTTATGATAGCCGGGCAAAAGATTACAGCAACCCTTTCCGTAAAATGGTATATGATAACAATGAAGAGATGAACAAGGTAATTGGCCGTATAGAAGACAATGCATTTATTCAACAACAAACCGGGCAACTGGATGATCTGAAAAAACAGGTAAAAGCGGTTACGAGGAAATTGAAATTATGATGTGGTAACCTGGAGCTTGGTTTGTTTTCTCTGTTCTACTAAAATTACTATCCTACCATTGTGCGCCGGTATTGCAGCACTGATTAACAACTGGAAATTTGCTGCCCTTATCTGTGCAATTTTTGCAGATTCATCAGACAATTTTTTCATAACCTGACTAAACTTTTTTTATTATGGCTAAGTCAAGCAAATCTCTGATATTATTGGAAGAAAAAGTAATCAACAAAATTTACTTAATCCGGAGTAGTAAAGTAATGTTGGATTTCGATTTAGCCGAAATTTACAGTGTAGAAACCGGGCAACTAAAGCGACAGGTAAAACGCAATCCTGAACGCTTTCCCAAAGATTTTATGTTTGTATTAACGAAAAGAGAATTTGAAAACTTGAGAAGCCAGATTGGCATCTCAAGTTGGGGCGGTACAAGGTATTTGCCGATGGCATTTACTGAACATGGGGTTGCTATGCTATCAAGTGTACTCAACAGTCCAACAGCTATTGAAGTGAATATCCAAATCATAAGAATATTCAGTAAAATGAGAGAACTGCTGTTAACTAATAAAGATATTTTATTAAAATTGGAACAGGTAGAAAAAAAGATGATACAACAAGATGGTAAAATGAAAAAATATGATGCTGATATACAACTCATTTTTGAAGCACTAAAAAAATTGTTACATACGCCACAGGCACCAAGACCCAGAATAGGTTTTAAACCATAAACCAACTTCAATAACAATTACACTTATCTGAACAAGCCTACGTGAACCTCAAAAAAACGATGGTATTTAGAGCGACTAAATGAACCTCTCCCAGGCTTACTTTAAAAATGTCGGTTTGAGAAGCGACTAAGCCTTATAGAAGAGAAAAACCCAAAGGGCGATGCGTAAGAAAGGTTGGCAACCCAATGTGACAATTTGCTCAATCCTCCTCCACTTCCCCCCGCTTTTGTATATTTGTAAAAAATTAAAATTTGAAGCAACTCATTTCGCTGGCTCTTTTGATAATGATGGCCAACCTCGTAAAAAGCCAATCCATCGCCCAAATTAAAAAAGAATTAGATACTACAAGAGACCCCATTGGCTATGTAAAATACAAGATCAAAAAAAAGTATAAGATTGATACAGTAACGGTAATGAGCACCACTTCTTTTATGGGCCTTGCCGACAGCCTTGCCTATAAAGGGAAAATTGGCAAAGTATATGGCCCGTTTAAAGGGGCAAATTACCTGATAAAAGTATTGGCCAAAGTACCCAATACATTTTACCATGTAAGTCATATTCTGATAGACACATCTGCCTTTAGCCGGAAATTTGCCGATTCACTGGCAGGCAACATCATTAAAAAAATTCAAACAGACAGCAGTTCATTTGAAAGCATGGCCAGAACTTATAGCGCAGATAACAGCTCTGCATACAGGGGCGGCGACCTGGGCTGGTTTATCCGTGGAGCCATGTTGCCCCAATTGGATGACGCGATTGCTGCTCACAAAAAAGGGGAAATATTTAAAGTATGGACTCCCGCCGGTTTGCATGTAGTTACTATAAAAGATAATCCAAAAAAAGACAATGGATTTGCCTTGCTGCTAAGGGTGTTTCTGTAAGAATGAAATGCACTTGGTTAATCATCCTCTACTTGAGAACCAATTGACGATTGACCGTTGACCATTGACGATTGACGATTGACTGTTGACCATTGACGATAGACCATTCACCATTCACTATTCACCATTCACTATTGACCAATTCACCATGATTCAGACTGATATAACTACTACACAATCGCTTCCTGTAATGGAGCATTTTTATACATTACAGGGAGAGGGATATCACCAGGGCAGGGCCGCTTATTTCATCCGCCTCGGGGGCTGCGATGTAGGCTGTGTATGGTGCGATGTAAAGGACAGTTGGGATGCAGGTGCACATCCTAAAAAATTGATTGAAGAAATAGTTACTTATGTAGTTGAAAGCTCTGCCCCGGTCATTGCCGGCAGAAAGGGCGGCCTGGTAGTGATCACAGGCGGGGAACCTTTAATGCATGATCTTACCAATCTTACTACTGCATTAAAAGAAAAAGGATTTGAAACCAATATCGAAACATCGGGCGCCCATCCATTAAGCGGTACATGGGATTGGATATGCCTCTCTCCAAAAAAATTTAAAGCTCCCTTACCCGAAGTAGTTCCCTTTGCCAATGAATTAAAGGTAGTAATATTCAACCAATCAGATTTTAAATGGGCAGAACAATATGCAGCACTGGTATCGCCCCAATGCAAATTGTTTTTACAACCGGAATGGGATAAGGCTGCAATTGTAACACCAATGATAATTGAATACATCAAACAGCATCCCCAATGGGAACTTTCATTGCAGATACACAAGTATATCAACGTGCCTTGACCGATTGAAGATTTGAGGTTGATGGTTGAAAGTTGGGTACCGTTCAACTGGCAGCAAAATCAACCTTAAACCTTCCACCTTCCACCTTCCACCTTCCACCTTCCACCTTCTACCTTCTACCTTCCACCTTCCACCTTCCACCTTCCACCTTCCACCTTCCACCTTCTACCATCAACCTTCTACCTTCTACCTTCCACCTTCCACCTTCTACCTTCTACCTTCCACCTTTCTCAATATCCCTCTGCTGCATCATCCCCACGTTTATCTGCAATTGCAGTAATAGGCTTTGATTTACCGGGTTTTATTTCAATTAATTCCGTTCTGCCAATTTGCCCCCGCTGTATTACCTTGTACCCCATCGCCTCTAATTGTAATGCAGTGGCTGAATCAAATTCTTTTTCTATCATAATTTCATCCGGCAGCCACTGGTGATGAAATTTTGGTTTATTCACTGCATCTTCCGGGGTCATTTTAAAATCGATCATATTTATCAATGATTGAATAAGACTGGTTGGAATAGTAGTTCCACCCGGTGTTCCGACAACCAGGTAAGGTTTATTGTTTTTCAAAACAATGGTTGGCGTCATACTGCTGAGCATTCTTTTACAGGGTGCTATCGCGTTAGCTTCGGCCCCCACTGCACCATACATATTGGGCACACCCGGCTTTACACTAAAATCATCCATCTCATTGTTCAAAATAAACCCCGCCCCTCCTACTACCGTTCTACTTCCATACGAGCCATTTAATGTGGTGGTTACCGAAACAGCATTGCCCTCTGCGTCAATGATACTTAAATGAGTGGTTTCTTCACTTTCTTTTATAAAGCCTTCTTTCGTTGCCTGGCTGTTACCGGCCTGCCCCGGAATAAAATCTTTCATTCGCTCCTGCAGGTAAGCGTTACTCACCAATGTTTTTACCGGCACTTTTACAAAATCAGCATCACCTAAATATTGCGCCCTGTCTGCAAAAGCCCTGCGCTCTGCTTCTGCTAATAGTTGCACGCTTTCCGCCGATTGGAATTTCATAGCGCCGATATTTCTTTTCTCAATCATCTTTAACACTTGCTGCAAAATAATGCCCCCACTGCTGGGTAAAGGCATTGAAACAACATGATACGACTGGTAATCAAATTCTACCGCCGCCCTTTCTTTTGCTTTGTAATTTTTCAGGTCGGCATAATCAATAATGCCCTTGCCCCGTTTCATTTCGGTGATGATCTTTTTAGCGGTAGCACCTTCATAGAAACCTTTGGCACCCAAATCCCTGATTCTTTTTAAAGTTTTCGCAAGGTCTTTTTGAACCAGCGTATCACCCATTTTCCAGGGCGATTTTTTTACAAAAACCGTTGGGGTTGTATTGAGTTGAATAAACTCATTTTTTAATTCATTCAGGTCTTCTGCCTGGCTGGCCGTAATCGCAAAACCATTTTCCGCAAGGTCAATAGCTGGCTGAACCAATTTTTTAAATGGAAGCCTGGCAAATTTTAAAGAGGCAAACAGTCCTGCTACTGTACCCGGCACCCCGCTTGCCAGGTGGCCATCCTGTGATAAATTCATCTGCGGGTTGCCATTTACATCAAGGTACATGTCCCTGGTTGCTTTTGCTGGCGCCGACTCCCTGTAATCGATGGTGATATTTTTGCCATTCTTTAAATGCGCCACCATAAAGCCACCACCACCAATATTTCCGGCCCCGGGATATACAACTGCCAGTGCCAGTTGTGTAGCAATGGCCGCATCAATTGCATTGCCCCCTTGTTTTAAAACCTGCAAACCTATATTTGTTGCCAGTGGATGGGCAGATACCACCGCTCCCTTGCTACAATTTACTTTCTTGTGGCCCTGGTATTTATAAGGATTAAGCTTTTGCGCCTCTGATACCTGGTTAATAAATAATAAAACTACTCCCAGCAAAACACACATTACTTTAAATTTCATATTTCCAATTTTGGTGTAAATTACTTATTTGAGGGTATTTATCGTTAAATTTGAAATAACCAGGCAATTAAAATTTATTATGAGAAAATTAATCCTGCTTTTCAGCTCTGGCTTGAACAATAATTAATCAGTGGCAAATGGGAAGTGTTTTTACGTCAAACTTATTTTGGCAGTGTAAACGATCCTAATACCACCGATATAAACTGGGATGGTATTGTACAGGGTAGTATGGTTAACAACCAGTTTATTGCCACAGAACATCCAAAATACGATGGATGAACGATTACTGATTTTTCTGTCAGCTATGAAATCAATAAAATGTGGAGAGTAACTGTAGGCGCCAACAACATCTTTGACCTTTACCCCGACAAAAACTTTAAAACACAAACAGCCGCTAATCCCTTGATTGCCGGAGGTTATGGAACACCGGGCACAATTGATCTGAGTAATAATAACCAGTTTGAATTTTCCAGGATGTATCCCAGTTTGGATTTAACGGAAGACTTATTTTTGCAAGGCTGAACATATCATTGTAAAAAGTGTTTCAATATTTATTTTTTAAAAGCGGGTGATGAAAGTCACCCGCTTTGTTTATTTTGCACGGGTTAAAATTTTTCAGATAGAGTTAATGCAGGATAGAGAAATAAGTGTAAAGCCCTTTTTACCGAACTATTGTAATTTAAAAATTCATCTTAATAAGAAAACTGCTTTAAAATTAATTTAATGAAAAAAGGATTCCTGTTTGTTTTGTTCGCCGGTTCTTTGCTGATAACATCTGCACAACTTAAAAGTCCGGATGAATTCCTTGGTTACCCGCTGGGAGATCAATACACTCCACACCACAAAATTGTCAGTTATTTTCAGCAGGCCGCTGCCGCCAAACCTACCATGATGAAACTGGAGCAGTATGGCCAAACCAACGAAGGCAGGCCGTTGATGCTTGCTTTTATCGGCACACCGGAAAATATTTCAAAGCTGGAAGATATTCGCAAAAACAACCTTCGCCTCACCGGTATGCTGAGCGATCAACCTGGTGATTTAAATACACCCTCCATTGTTTGGCTAAGCTACAACGTACACGGAAATGAAACCAGCAGTAGTGAAGTATCGATGAAAACATTGTATGAATTATTAAACCCCGGTAACGTACAAACGAAGGAATACCTGAAAAACACCATTGTTATCATTGACCCATGCATCAATCCGGATGGCCGTGACCGCTACGTAAACTGGTTTACGCAAATGAAGGGTAAGAATGCTAATCCGAATACCAACGCAAGGGAGCATAGCGAACCATGGCCCGGCGGAAGATACAATCATTATAATTTTGATCTGAACAGGGATTGGGCCTGGCAAACGCAGTTGGAAACACAGCAAAGAATGGTGCAGTACAATCGCTGGATGCCACAGGTACACAGTGATTATCACGAACAGGGTTACAACAATCCATATTATTTTGCACCGGCCGCACAGCCTTACCACGAAGTAATTACACCATGGCAGAGAGATTTCCAGGTGGTGATTGGTAAGAACAATGCCAAATATTTTGATGCCAATGGCTGGTTGTATTTTACCAAAGAAGTTTTTGATTTGTTCTACCCATCTTACGGCGACACCTACCCTATTTATAATGGCAGTATCGGTATGACTTTTGAACAGGGCGGCGGTGGCCGTGCAGGTTCGGCGGTAGTTATCGGCAATGGAGATACGCTTACCTTAAAGGACCGGATAGCCCATCATTTCACTACCAGTATGAGTACGCTTGAAGTGGTGTCAAAAAATTCATCCAATGTATTAAAAGAATTTAAACATTTTTTTGATGATGCCAGGAATAACGGAGTAGGTGAATACAAGTCATTTGTAATTACGGATGCAAACACCAATAAAATAAATGGCCTCAAACGCCTGTTGGATGTAAACGGCATCACTTACGGTACTGCTAACATTAGCAATTTAAAAGGGTTTAATTATTTTACCGGAAAAGAAGAAACATTCAATGCTACCAACAGCCTGGTAGTAAGTACTTACCAGCCAAAAGCTGTGTTGGCAAAAGTGCTGTTTGAACCCCGTTCAAAGTTGATTGATTCTGCCACTTATGATATTACCGCCTGGTCGCTACCTTATGTATATGGCTTACAGGCTTATGCGGTTAGGGAAAAAGTCGCAGTTACTCCTTACGCTGAGAAGCAAAAAAGTGTTACTGTTCCTGAAACATCTTATGGTTACCTGGTTAGTTATGGTTCATTTGAAGATGCCAAATTTTTAGCATCTATTATTAATGCGGGTATCCGGGTTCGCTATGCAGAAAAGGACTTTAGTTTAAATGGAAATAAATTTAAAAGAGGCACCATGATCGTGCTTAAAAATGGCAATGAAGGAAAGATGGAATCCTTTAAACAGGCAGCCGGAAAATACGATGCAAATGTTACGGCGATATCATCCGGGTTTGTAGAAACGGGTGCTGATTTCGGCAGTGGAAAAGTGCGTTTCATCAGCAAGCCAACTGTTGCGATGCTTACCGGCAAAGGAGTAGACGCCAGTGCCGCAGGGGAAGTATGGCATTTGTTTGACCAGGAACTGAATTACCCGCTTACCCTCATCAATGCGGAAGATATAGCCAATGTAAACTGGAAAAATATAGATGTTTTGATTTTACCCAACGGCAAATACAAATTCCTGAGCGAAAAGGATGGTGCCAATGAATTGAAGACATGGGTGAGGCAGGGTGGCAAATTAATTGCCATTGAAAATGCGGTAGCCCAAATGGCCGCTGGCGATTGGGGTATTAAATTAAAAAAGAATGAGGATGAAAAGAAGGAAGAAAAACCAATGACCTATGCAGAAATAAAGAAGTTCGAAGAGAGTGAGCACAATGGTATTACAAGCAATATTGCAGGAGCAATTTATAAGATTGAGATGGACAACTCACACCCGCTGGCGTTGGGCTTTCCGAATTATTTTTACAACCTGAAGCAAGATGACAACTTGTATGATTTTTTGAAAGATGGCTGGAATGTGGGCGTAATAAAAAAAGATAGTTACACTGCAGGTTTTGTTGGGCATAATTTAAAAGAGAAGATTAAAGAAGGTCTGTCTATCGGGGCACAGGATTATGGCAGGGGGAGCATTGTTTACCTTGCTGATGACCCAATCTTTCGTTGCTTCTGGGAAAATGGAAAAATGTTATTTACCAATGCAGTGTTTTTGGTAGGACAGTAGGTTTGAAGTATAAAATGCATAAAAGGCAAGAAAGGAATATAGTAAATAGTGATAAAACAATCCACAAATTACATGGTGAGTTGCCCGCAGGGACGGCTCACCATTTAAATTTAAAGCCTGATTAAAATTTGTTAAAACTTTCATTACCGCCTTTATAAAAAGGTTTCTTTTTACAAACGGTGCAGTTTCAATCAGTCATTAACTTACATTCGCAAATCATAAAAATATATGCGCAAATCCTTAGTTGTTTTAATTTACACCTGTTGTTGTTTCCTTTCCAATGCACAAACGCCTAAAACCTACACATCTTCCGAAATATTATTGCATTTGAAAAAACTGAATGTACTTGGTTCTGTGTTGTATGTTGCTGCCCATCCCGATGATGAGAATACGAGATTATTATCCTACCTGGCCAACGAAAAATTATACCGTACCGGGTATTTAAGTTTAACCAGGGGTGATGGAGGGCAGAATTTAATTGGCGATGAACAGGGCATTGACCTTGGATTGATTCGCACACAGGAGCTATTATCCGCCCGCAGGATGGATGGCGCAGAGCAATTTTTCAGCAGGGCTTATGATTTTGGCTTTAGCAAATCCTCCGAAGAAGCCTTGAAAACCTGGGGGCACGATAAAATATTAAGCGATGCGGTATGGGTGATCAGGAAGTTTAAACCAGATGTAATTATTGCACGTTTTCCGGAAGACAGCAGGGCTGGTCACGGGCATCATGCAGCTTCTGGTATAATTGCCAGGGAGGCTTTTGATGCGGCGGCAGATGCTACTAAATTTCCGGAACAATTATTAAAGGGTGTTACTGTGTGGCAGGCCAAACGATTATTGTGGAACACGTTTAATTTTGGCAACACCAATACACAAAGTGAAGACCAGTTTAAAATGGATGTGGGAATGTACAATCCATTACTCGGAAAAGGATATGGTGAAATTGCAGCGCTTAGCCGAAGCCAGCATAAAAGCCAGGGCTTTGGTGTACCTGCACAAAGAGGTAGTTTAGTAGAATATTTTACAACTGTTAAAGGTGAGAAGCCGGTAAATGATTTGATGGATGGAGTAAATACAGGCTGGAGCAGATTGTGCGATAATAATCTTTCCAATTTGGTCGGCCATGTTAGCCATAGTTTTTTACCGGAACATCCGGAGAAATCCGTTAGCGACCTGGTGAACCTGTTCAGAAGTATAAGTGCCCTGGATGACGGATATTGGAAAACGCAGAAATTAAAAGAGATTCAAAAATGTATTGAAGCATCCAGTGGATTATTTTTAGATGCTACTACCAATAGTCAATATGTTGTGGAAGGAGACAGTCTTAAAATAACCCTGACCGCCAATAACCGACTTGGATTGAATATTAGTACCGTTGACGCTTGGATAGGAGACGTCAGTTACGTAATAAGTGATACCAAAAAAAATGTAAATATAACCACCACTAAAAATATTTACATACCGGCAGTGGCAAAATATACCCAACCTTACTGGTTGGCTAAATCAATGGATAAGGGTAGTTTCAATGTGACTGACCAGCATCAAATTGGGATGGCGGAAAATGAACCGCAACATGTCAATTTTATAGTAAATATTGAAGGGACCAATTTTACCTTTAACAAACCGGTACGTTACAAATATACCGACCCGGTAAGAGGAGAATTATATCAACCGGTAAGTATCATACCCATTGCAGATTTAAAATTTGAAAAAGACGTTTATTTATTGAAAGCAAAAGATTCTATGCATGTAGATCTGAGGATAATCCCGAATAGTAATATGCCAGGCGATGTTACTGTGCAAACGACCCTGGAGGATGAGAACGGCCAAAGAACAGATGGCAAATCTTTTTCTTTGAAAAATCTTTTAAAGGATAAACCCGAATTATTGCAGGTGGAATTACCAAAAAAAAACATTGGAAAGAATGCAGTAATACATGCTACATTAAAATATGACGGAAAGAATTCGATTAGTTCAAATAGCTATCAACGGATCATTGATTACGATCATATCCCTTCCATTGTTTACCAAAAAGAAACCACCACAAAATCGGTATTTGCGGATTTGAAAATTGACGGAAAATTAGTGGGCTATATTGCTGGCGCAGGCGACAAAGTGCCGCAGGCGTTGGCAGAAATGGGGTATAAAGTAGTTATGTTAACAGAAAATGATATAAAAGCGGGTAACTTACAACAGTTCGATGCGATTGTAACCGGCGTAAGAACATACAATACCATTGAATGGATGAACAATGTATACGACGCATTGATGGGATACGTAAAACAGGGTGGCATTTTATTGAGCCAGTACAATACCAGTAGCCAGTTAGGCCCGGTAAAAGCTAAAATGGCACCGTACCAATTTACGATTGGCCGCAACCGTGTAACAGACGAGGAAGCAAAGATTAATTTCCTTTTACCAAATCATCCTGCATTAAATTATCCAAATAAAATAACTGAAAATGATTTTGAAGGCTGGATCCAGGAACGCAGTATTTACAATGCAGAAAAAATTGACAGCAATTACCAACGAATTTTAAGCATGAAAGATCCGGGCGAAAATGAGCAGGATGGCAGTTTGATCATTGCCAATTATGGCAAGGGAAGATTTATTTACACGGGCCTGGTTTTTTTCAGGGAGTTACCTGCCGGTGTTCCGGGGGCGTACAGGTTATTTGCTAATTTAATTGCAAGAGGGCAAGGGATTAGTAAGATAGAAAAAGTAAATAGGGGAAAAAGTAAATAAAGTTTATAAGGTAAATAAAGTACAATGAAAAGTCAATAAAAAAAAGGCTCCTTCAATTAATTTAATACGTTAGTCCTGTTGGAGCGAAAATATCAAAGTGTAGGGTGCAGTCTTTCAAATCAAAAAATAATGCCAAACGAAAAATCATATTGGAACAAATGGTACATCGGAGTGATTTTATTCCTGGTGATCCAGGTCATCCTTTATTATTTTATCACTGTTTTTTATAAGTAAATACCTGCTGATGCGATTGCAAAAAGAAACCCGTTTTCCTGAACTACAAATTCCCCCTTTAGGAGTTGGAGTATGAGCAGTATAGATTGGATCATATTAATCACGACACTTTGTAGTATCATAATCTATGGTATTTATAAAAGCCGTACCACAAAAAACCTGGACGGATATTTCCTAAGTAACAGGAGTATGCCCTGGTATATGGTACTGCTAAGTATAATGGGTACACAGGCAAGTGCCGTTACTTTTTTAAGCGCCCCCGGCCAGGCATATACCGACGGGATGCGGTTTGTACAATACTATTTTGGCCTGCCAATTGCAATGATCGTTATCTGTATTTTCTTTGTGCCCGTTTTTAGAAAACTAAAAGTGTACACTGCGTATGAATTTTTAGAAAACAGGTTTGATCTGAAAACACGTTCGCTTACTTCCGCATTATTTTTAATCTCCCGCGGTTTGTCCACCGGCATCAGTATTTATGCGCCTTCCATCATTTTAAGTTCCCTGCTGGGCTGGAATATTTATTACACTAACCTGGTTATGGGTGGCCTACTCATCATTTATACCATGACGGGCGGCGCTAAAGCCGTGGCCTATACGCAGCAACTACAACTCATCATCATCATCGCCGGAATGTTTTTGGCCGGGTATATGGTGGTGGTCTTATTACCTGATGGAATGGGGTTTTCGTCTGCTATGAAAATTGCCGGCAACCAGGGTAAAATGAATATCATCACTTCAGGAATTACTGACCATCATTTTGACTGGAAGGATAAATATAATATCTGGAGCGGTGTAATTGGGGGCTTCTTCCTTTCGCTGAGTTATTTTGGAGCAGATCAAAGCCAGGTAGGCCGGTACCTTACGGCCAGTTCGGATAAGGAAAGCAAACTTGGATTATTAACGAACGGATTAGTAAAGGTTCCGATGCAGTTTCTTATTTTATTGGTGGGTATATTGGTGTTTTCATTTTATCAATATCATAAGGCTCCCGTTTATTTTGATAACGCAAAAGTAATCGTCGCAAAAAAAACAATTTATAAAGATTCATTAGTCAGCATCGAACAACGGTATGAAAAGGCGCTTACCGAAAATAACCAGGTTCAAAAAACTGACTTGCGTTTGCTATATAAATCAGTTTTAAAAAAAGCAATCCCGGGTGATGATGCCAACGATACCAATTTCATTTTTCTTCGTTTTGTGATTGACAATTTACCCAAAGGATTAGTGGGGCTATTGATTGCTGTAATTTTTCTTGCGGCATGGGGAAGCATTGCGGCCGCACTCAATTCGCTGGCCTCCTGCACCGTAGTTGACTTTCACAAAAAATTTATCAATAAAAATTGTACCGAGGCAAAGGACTATAGTATTTCCAGGTGGTACACATTTGCTTGGGGTGTATTCTCAATTGTGGTGGCAATGTTTGCACACAACATTGGTAACAGCCTTATTGAAGCGGTAAATATTCTTGGCTCTTTATTTTATGGAGTTATCCTCGGCATTTTCCTGGTGGCATTCTGGATCAAACATATCAAAGCCAATGCGGTTTTTATAGCTGCCGTTATTTCAGAATTACTGGTGATACTTATTTATAAACTGGATATCGTTTCATTTTTGTGGCTGAATGTTATTGGTGCTATGTTGGTTATCGTGCTCGCATTAATTTTGCAGCCAATTTTGCCAGGGAATAGAATTGAAATTAAAAAAGCTTAAACTACCTCACTAAACCGGTATCCACCTACAATATATTTACAAAAATATTTAAGAAATAGTTATTGTCCTTTTCCGGCGTTACCGGTCTTTATTATCGTAACATTTCCAATTAATAGAATCTGTTGATTTACCGGTTCCTTTTTTGTTTTAATTCCTTCAATAGCATTTCATTCATTCTTACGTAATCATTATTCTTCGCATCTTTCGATAGTACCAGTGATCTGTTAGCAGTTTGTGTTGCTCCGGCAATATCTCCCATATCTTTATGAATTTTTGCTTTGTACAACAGCATCCAGTATGCTTTGGGATTGCCTTCTATCGCTTTATTTACATTTTCCAGCGCCCTGGTAAAATTTCTATCATATTCGTAATAAAATTGGGCTGCCTGCCAGAAGGGCTTTCGATCGGTACGCATTGCAGCCTCCAGGTGCATACGCATTTTCTCCTTTACATTAACAACTATCGGAATCACTACCAGTTTCTTTTCCCACATCAAATGCAATTCACAGCTTTCTGGCTTTAGTGCAGCAAATTGAATGGTAAATGATTCCGTCGTGGTTTTTGTATTTACCGGTTCTACTTTAAAACGCAACACATCTTCTGATTCCTTGTATCCATCTGTTCCCATATTTTTAATTCCCTTGTTGATGATTACTTCCCAGCTTTCCGCTCCCGGGATGGTATACAACACGTAAGCTCCTGAATCAATTTTTCTTCCATTTATTTCAACCGGATCTGAAAAAACAATTTTAGTGGCGGCATTTGCACCTGTGCGCCATAACTTATCATAGGGAACCAGGTCGCCAAAAACTTTATGACCCTTTGCGCCAGGACGAGAGTAAGTAAGCTCTATACTTCCCAGGCCAAATTCCTGTTTTACAATTTGTGTTGGAGATGCAGATGGAAGTGCAAATTGTGCATCAACAGGTGTAAAATTTAACAACGCAATTGTTATACAAGAAAAGAAGATAATTTTCATATACCCTTTTTTATACAAATATAACTGATAGTGCTGCTTCGGGCTTGAGCGAATCCTGACTGAACGAATTGGTGACCGTTAAAATTTCACTTTTACTTTTGCGATACCTTTATTTCCTTTTTTAATTTTCCAGCGTGGGCCCTCTTTAATTACTTTTAATGCCGCTTCATCACAATCGTCGCAAAGTGATTTATCTATTTTCATGTTACTAATAACACCATCACTTCGTACTTCAAAAGACAATTCTACTTCGCCATGAATTTGTTTTTGAAGCACGATATCCGGGATGGCTAAATTATTGTTGATATAGGTGTCATAATTGTTCCATCCATCTGCTGGCTCCACATTAATGATCGTATCAGGTACTAAAGCTGCCCTGCCCCTTTTGGCAAAGGGAGTCGTATTACCTGCAATCAACGTTTTTTCTTTTAACGCTAAATTGTCATCTGAAAGAATGATTTTATTTTGGTATAAATCACTTCGTAAAGTAATATTCTGAGGTATATAACCGGCCGATTTTACGTCTACATTCAAAAGGGAATCCGGGGAAACTAATCGAAAATTTCCCTTAGCATCTGCATAAGTTCCAAAGTTTTCATTGGGAACGGTAACATTTGCAAATGGAAGCGGACTTCCATCCGGCCCCACCACCTGGGCTGAAAACCTGCGATTGGGTATTGCTGCGATCCTTTTAATTTCTGTTGCCTTTTCCATTTCAGGATGAGCCGGTTTTCTCTCCGCTTTCTCAAATTTATCAAAGTCATTTTTTGCAATTACAGGAGCCTGATTAATTGTTGAAACTTCGCTTACCGGGTTGATTTTACTTTTTTCATATCCAGCACTTGCAGTTGCATCGATTTGCTTATTTTCCGAACTTTCAGGACGTAATACCATTTCATTGCCTGCTATTGATTTATTGTCTTCTTTTACTCCCAATGGCTGATTCGCATTTTTATTTTCAATGCGTCTTTCAATTGGAGCAGCAGCTATAGCGATGGTATCCTCAATGACGGTACCTGCTTCTGTTGCACTGGTTGTATCCGGAATGGTTTTGACAGCGGCTATGGATTTATTCTCGGTAGTATCTTCTTTTAATAAGTTATAGGTGATTGCTACACTGCTAAAAATAATTAGTACGGCAGCAGCTACTTTCCACGCAAAATACCGGCGTACAGGATTAAGTTGTACCACCTTTGCCGTTTGCGCTATTAAAAAATTGTTTTTTATTACTGATAACTGCTTGTCCCAATCTTTTTCCTGCATGCCTTCATATCCTTCCATGGCTTCCGCTAAAAAAGGGTCATCCAATGCCGCTTTTTCTATAGCATGCATTTCGGCTGGCCCAAGCTTACCTGAAAGATATTGTTGAATATCTTCAGCAGAATAGCTAATATGTTTTTTATCTGAATCCATAATACATCCTACTCAAGCCAAACCATTTTAATGAATCAAAACCTATTTACTTTATCCAATGTAATTTTAAATTTATCACCCTACCCCTCCAGGCAAATCTTTAAATTACGTTTGCCGTTTTGAATATAACTTCTTACTTTATTCCATTCGTAACCTGTAATTGCTGCAATTTCATTGTAACATTTCTTTTGTACAAAAAAAAGTTCGATACTTTGTTTCTGATCTTCGGGCAATGTTTCCATGCAATGGGCTAATTTCTTAAAAGTTTCTTCTTTTTCCAATACTTCGTTTGAAAGATGTGTGTTTTGTTCCAATTGCATAAAGTCAGCATTAAATTCTGTCGTCTTTATATTTCTAGGGCTTCTCAATTGCATCAGGCAATAATTTCGTGCCAATACATGGAGCCATCCCTTAAAATTATCTACCTCATGCAGTTTTAATTTCTTATTTAGTTCCTCAAAAATATCCATCACGGCATCTTTACTCCTTTCTGCATCTTTAAAATATTTGAGGCATACCCCAAAAACAAGGTCCATATATCGTTGGTAAAGTGTGCTTAAATGCCTGATATCCCCGCTTTCCTTAAAGGCGGCTACCAGTTCCGTATCAGCAGGCTGGTCAGTGTATATGCTTTTTAAAAATGTCAAATGCGCATGTTCAAAGTTGTTTACCAAATCCGGTCCTGTTCATCCGGAATTACCAATACTTCCATAACATAATTTCCAAGGCTTCTATCAGGGATAGATAGCGCCCCTATTCAAAATAAACTTTCACTGTTTGATAAACCAGCCGGTTATTCAAATATTGGTTTTGTGCCTGGTTTTGTTTTTGTGAAAACCCCTGTAAGCCAAACAGGCCAGCAGCATTTCCTTTGTTAATGGCAATTTCAAGATAAGCTGCAGAATTAAAAATAGCCAGTTTTTCTCCCTCCTGCACATCGGCATAGGTATCACTGATTTTCTCTATCATTTCATCCCGCTTAAAAACAATTTTAAAGCTTCTACCCCTGCGTTGTTCTTCAAACTCATCCCGGGTAATATTCACAATTACATTCTCAAAATTATCAATGAAAATGATCTGGCCTTCTATCCAGTTATTACCCAAAAGTGGCCTTAGGGAATTTTTTACCTGGATTGAAACAGAAGGATCGCCAACCTGTTCGAGTGTTTTGCCATTCATCACCTCACTAAAAGCTTTTCCAAAAACCGTTGTACAGTAAAGCGTATTTTTTTGATGGTTTTTATCGAGTTCCAGCGAAACCACTTTCTGAGGCAACTCTTCCAAAATCATGGTGAGTAACCCATTATCGGCACAGCCAATATAATGACCATTGTGTTCAGCCAATAACATATACTCAGGTTTCACATCAAACAAATTTACCAGTATCAGGTGGCAGGTTCCGGGTGGAAAGTTTTTAATGGCATTACGGCAAACATAGGCTGCCTGTGGATAATTGAATGGAGATAACTGGTGAGTGATATCAACAATAGTAACCGGGTTAACTACCTGCAATAGTTGCCCTTTCACAGCACCTGCAAGAAAATCGTGCTGGCCAATATCAGAAGTAAGGGTAAGTATCGGCATGTAGTATGTAGTAATTTGTAATTAATAAGTTGTAATCTTTTGGAAACAAACAAAATTATCCGCTGATCAATTTATTGCTTATTAATTATTTGACGAGTTCCCCGTTTTTATAAAAAAATCTTCTCACCAATCTGTCTGTCAATGACGGAAAAAATTTATTCATGAAAAAAGTTTGCTTGCCACTGAATGAAAGCACCAGGGTACGTTTTCTTTTTTCGATCGCCTTTATGATATGATTGGCACAGTCCTGCGAACTCATAAGATCCCGCTCATTCAGCGGACTTTCTCCTTGCGCATATCCTTTGCTGTTGAGTGCGGCATTCCTGATATTACTTTTTGTAAATCCGGGGCAAACCCACATTACGTTCACGCCTGTATCCAACAATTCGGTACGTACCGCTTCCAACCAGCCATTTACAGCAAATTTAGAAGCAGAGTAACCACTTCTCCCAGGTAATCCCCGATAGCCTGCAATAGAAGATACCCCTACGATGGTTCCTTTTCTTTCTATAATGGAATTAAGCGCCAGTTTGGTACAATAAACTGTTCCAAAAAAATTAATATCCATTACCTTTTTGATAACATCCACTTCTGCATCTTTCAATAATGCCCTCATACTAATCCCTGCATTGTTGATCAATATATCAATTCCTCCGTAAGTGTCTATTGTAGAGTTTATAAAATTCCTGCAATCATCATATCGGCTCACATCTGCCACGATGGTATGCAACATTTGATTGGAATATTGCACCTGAAGATTGTATAATTTATCCTGGTTACGTCCGCAGGTTGCTATTTTTGCACCCATTGGTATCAGCGCATCTACCAATGCCTTACCTATGCCCTCGCTTCCGCCGGTAATGGCTACCACTTTATTATTAAAAAAGTCGCTCATAAAATAAATTATAGGCAAAAATAAGAGAGTTCATCGGCTGTTTATAAACAATCTTCATATAATTTGGGGTAACCAGAAAAAAGTTTTCTAAAAAAGTTTGGCACTAAACCTTTTTGCCCTATTTTTGCACTCCGCAAGAAAAAGCGGTTCCTGAAAAGGTATTATATATAAGAATTGGTAGCTCAGTTGGTAGAGCAATACACTTTTAATGTATGGGTCCTGGGTTCGAGTCCCAGCCAGTTCACAAGGCCTCTAAGAAATTAGAGGCTTTTTTTTGAATTAGTAGCTCAGTTGGTAGAGCATCCCCCATTTTATTGGGAGGGTCCTGGGTTCGAGTCCCAGCCAGTTCACAAAACCTCTAAGAAATTAGAGGTTTTTCTTTGAATTGGTAGCTCAGTTGGTAGAGCATCCCCATTTTATCGGGAGGGTCCTGGGTTCCCCTGTCTGCTTGACGCAGTCAGGCAGGGAGTCCCAGCCAGTTCACTAAGCGCCACAAAAAATAGTCAAGCCCAGCGAAAATTATATTTGCGGGATTTTGCATGTAGTAGCTTGCATTAAATTATTCATCTATTCTTCAACCAAATGTGACCACAGTGAAAGACTGCTAAAAAGATGCCCTCATCTTAAATTTTTATCTTTTCAGCTCATTGTGCAGGGCAAATCATTTTTTTAAAATGAGATAAAACGGGGAAAAAATTATACACTGGAAGCCCGGTAAAACATTCCTCCTCTATTATTATCGGAGTAACACACTCAAATTTGTGGATGGGATAAGACTTGCTAATCGAATTAATATTTATCGAATCTGGCACATACATTGCCAAACCTCCATTATAAATGTTCCCTTTTTTTGAGTGAAATATAATCAATGCAGCAGGTATTATTAACCGGTAATACCTTCAAACATTCAGGAAATAGTTTACCAGGCATTTTCATTCAAACATTATGAGAAACAGGATGCCGGGCTTTTTAATATTGGTGCAAGACCAGTATGAGTGTGACCAGAAAAGCGATAATTTAATTTTGATGACTAATACACTAAACATTTGAAGCCACCAATAGCAATGGAAATTAATACAGCCAGGAAGCGGAAATATTACTTGTCGAAGGGGATGGACGGATTTTTAATTAAAATCACTACCATCGCCCGTTTTGTTGGTAACTATTTTGTGCAACTGTTAAGGCCACCTTACGAATTTTCTGAAATTGTCAGGCAGTGTTATAAAATTGGTTGCGATTCATTACCACTCATTTCCCTTACCGGATTTATTATTGGTATCGTATTTACAAAACAATCGCGTCCTTCATTGAGTGACTTTGGTGCAACATCCTGGCTGCCTTCCCTGATTGGTATTGCTGTGGTGAAGGCGTTGGCTCCATTGGTTACCGCCCTCATCTGTGCCGGGAAGGTCGGTTCAAGTATTGGTGCAGAATTGGGTGCCATGAAAGTGACTGAGCAAATTGAAGCAATGGACGTTTCAGCTTCCAAGCCTTATAAGTACCTCGTATTTACAAGAGTTACAGCCTGCATTTTTATGGTGCCTATGCTGATGCTCTTCACGTCGCTGGTTGCCATGATGGGATCATATATTAACATCTCTGTAAATGAACATATCAGCCTCACAACATTTGTTGCCAATGCCTTTGACAAGATCAATTTTCTCGATTTGAAAGCATCAATGATAAAGGCCGTAGTTTTTGGCTTTACTATTGGTATGGTAGCCTGTTATAATGGTTTTAGCACCACCAGGGGCACAGAGGGAGTTGGAAAGGCGGCCAATGCAGCAGTGGTGACCTCCATGTATTTGATTTTTATTGAAGAATTGATGATCGTGCAAATAATAGGCTGGTTCAGGTAAGAAAAATAAATAATGGAAACAGGAAACGAAATAGTAATCGATATTAACGGGATGTACAAATCCTTTGGAAATAACCAGGTGCTTAGGGGCGTAAATCTCCAGGTTGCCAAGGGAGAAAATGTAGTAGTACTGGGCAGGTCTGGTACCGGTAAATCAGTACTGATAAAAATTGTTTGCGGCCTGTTGTCGCAGGATGAGGGCTCCGTAATAGTGTTGGGTGAAGATGTGAAAAATTTAAGCACAAAAAGGCTGGAAGCGTTGCGATTGAAAGTGGGGTTTTCCTTCCAGTTGAGTGCATTGTACGATAGTATGACTGTTAAAGAAAATATTGCCTTCCCGCTAAAGCGAAACTTTAAACACCTCAGCAAAAAGGAAGTGAACGACCGCGTGGATGCTGTACTGAATTCGGTATCGCTATTGAAAAGTAAAGATCAATACCCGGCTGAGTTATCGGGGGGCCAAAAGAAAAGAATTGGTATTGCAAGAACACTGGTGCTGCGCCCTGAGATAATGCTGTACGATGAACCAACGGCCGGGCTTGATCCGATTTCGAGTATTGAAATCAACAGTCTTATCCACAATATAAAAGAAGAATTTGGTGTGTCAGCTATCATCATCACACACGACCTGGTTTGCGCAAAAACAACCGGCGACCGGCTGGTGATGATGTTTGACGGTGTGGTACAAAAGCAGGGAACATTTGAAGAAGTTTTTGATTCGGATGATGAAAGAATTAAAAGCTTTTACGATTACAACTTTATATAAAATTATTATGAGAGATTCAAAGGGATTAAAAACAATTCTTACCGGCATATTTGTTATTGCCGGCATTGGTATTTTAGTGGCTGGTGTTTTTATAATTGGAGGCAAGGATAAATCCTTTAAAAATTCAGTAATAGCAAACGCCGTTTTCAGTGATGTGAATGGTTTGGCTAAAGGAAGCAATGTTTGGTATTCCGGTGTAAAAATAGGGACAGTGAAAAAGGTAATTTTTGTACAAAATGGCGTGCAGGTAAGTTTCTCCATTGAAGAGAATGTACAGCAAAAGATCCGCAAGGATACCAAAGTAAAGCTGGGTTCCGATGGATTAATAGGCAATAAAATTATTGTATTATATGGCGGTTCTACAGCTTCTCCGGAAATAGAGTCTGGCAATACATTACAGGTAGAAAATGGCATTGGTACAGAAGAAATGATGGCTACTTTGCAGAGTAACAATGCCAACCTGTTGCAAATAACGAATGATTTAAAATCTGTCAGCAAAGGCCTTGCTGATGGAAAAGGAACAATCGGAAAGTTGCTGAGTGACCCCACAATAAATAATACCTTACAAGCCGCTATGGTCTCATTAAGCAGGGCAGGCAGCAATGCACAGTTGCTTACAGCCAACCTTTCCGAGTTTTCTGGAAAATTAAACAACAAAGGTTATCTCCTGAACGATCTTGCAACTGACACAACCATTGTTGCTTCATTAAAACGAACTGCTGCTCAATTAAACCAGGTATCAATGAGCGCTAATGCAGTTGTTGAAAATTTGAATGTTACTACGGCCAAATTGAACAACAATAAAAGTGCTGTAGGTGTATTACTGAGTGATGAAGCAGCCGGTGCTAATTTACAAAACACCCTGGCTAACCTCCAGTCTGGCACAAAAAAGCTCGACGAAAACATGGAAGCATTACAGCATAATTTTTTACTTCGTGGCTTTTTTAAAAAACGTACTAAGGCAGAAGAAAAAAGATTAAAAGATTCTGTTGAAAATGCCGGTATAAAAAATTAATCCCCAGGATAGATTCAATGCCTGAATTGTTCCCCATATTTATAACACTTTCTTACATTACCGGCCACCATAGCAGTATCTACGCCCCGGATAGTTGGAAAACCAGGATGAACTTATGTAAATGGAAGAGCCAGCAACCCGGGCACTGGCTGAAAGTAAGATGATGCTATTTAAAAATCAAAAAACTGCTTCATTTCAAAACAATTCCTCCGGAAGCAGGGCGGGTTCCTTTCAATATCCCCAGCTAAGAAAATCCAAATAAAATAGAGTTAGCCTAATATTTGGTTTATACCCATGTAAAAAATATATTTGAATACAGTTCGAATGACTTGGATCTTCTCAACTACTCATTTCATTATAAAAAGTTTTTTATGAAAAAAATCGGAATCTTACACGGAAAAGAAAGAAGTTTCCCCGAAGCCTTTGTAGCGAGGGTAAATAGCAAGAACGTTGAAGGCATTATGGCAGAGCCGGTAAAGATTGATAAAGTAGTACAGGGAGAAAGCTGTGGCTATGCCGTAATGATTGATCGTATTTCACAGGACGTTCCATTTTACAGGGCTTTCTTAAAAAATGCTGCTTTATGTGGTACTGCTGTTATTAATAATCCTTTTTGGTGGAGTGCAGATGAAAAGTTTTTCAACAATTGTTTGTCTACCAAAATAGAAGTACCTGTTCCTAAAACAGTTATTTTGCCTTCACGGGAAATGCCTGCAGATACCACGGATGACTCTTTCAGCAACTTATCCTATCCACTGGATTGGGAAGGTATATTTAGCTACATTGGGTTCCCTGCTTACATGAAACCATTTGCCGGTGGCGGTTGGAAGAGTGTGTACAAAGTAACTGACATGGAAGATTTTTTTGATAAACATGGAGAAACAGGCGAACTGGTGATGATGCTGCAGGAAGAAATAGTTTTTGATGAATATTACCGCTGTTATTGTATTGGCGGTAAATATGTACGCATCATGAGCTATGAACCACGTAATCCGCACCACCTGAGGTATGTGGCAGATTTTAAACCTTCAGAAGAAAAGCTGAAAATGATGACGGACCTTGTTTTAAAGATCAATCATTATTTAGGGTATGATTTTAACACCGTTGAATTAGCCTTTAGAGATGGGGTTCCTTACGCCATTGATTTTTGTAACCCTGCACCCGATGCAGAAAGAACCAGTGTAGGGGAAGAAAATTTTGAATGGGTGGTGGAAACCGCCGCCAACTATGCTATTGAAATGGCGCTGGCACATGTAGATGGACAGGATAATCTTACCTGGGGCGAATACGTAAAAAGAAGTGCCGGTAAGCAAGTGCTATATTAAGTGAACTTTAAATAAGTAAAATGTCAGCTTGCAACTAATCTTGCAAATTTTATATTAGTTTAGTTCACCCTCACAGAATTCAACTGAAGCAAACGCATTGAAAAATTATCTAACCATACTAAATGAAGATCTCAGTGAAATAAAGGTTGAAGAGCCGGAAAACCCTATTGGTTTCACATACGCTGATTATTTAACCTGGAATTTTAAAGAAAGGATAGAACTGATAAGGGGTAAGATATTTAAGATGAGCCCGGCACCTACGGTAAGTCATCAAAAAATACAGGCGAATATCTTTGGGAATTTATTTATTTTCCTGGATAACAAACCCTGCAAAGTTTTTTCATCCCCGATTGATGTAAGATTAAAAGGCAAACCTTTCAGAAAGAAAAAACGAAAGGATAATGAGATTACTACAGTGGTTCAGCCGGATATCATTGTAGTGTGTGATGAAGAAAAGTTACAGGATAACCGAAGTGTAGATGGAGCACCGGAACTGGTGGTAGAGATATTAAGTCCCGGCAATACAAAAACTGAAACTAAATACAAGTTTGATTTATATGAAGAAAATGGCGTGTTGGAATATTGGGTGGTGTACCCCGAGTACAAACAGATTCATGTTTACTTGTTGAACAAAAAGGAGGAATATGGCAAGCCGGTGATTTATGAAGCCAATGAAAATATTACTTCTGAAATGTTAAAAGGGTTGAGTATTTCGATAGACAATATTTTTAAATTATAAATCAGTACGGTTTTCAATAAAAATACAAATTTCCAGGTATTGAAAAATTATCTAACCATACAAAACGAAGACCTCAGCGAAATAAAGGTGGAAGAGCCTGAAAGCCCTGTTGGCTTCACCTATGCAGACTATTTAACATGGAACTTTAAAGAGCGGATAGAGTTGATAAGAGGCAGAATATTTAAGATGTGTCCGGCCCCTACGATTATACACCAGAAAATCTCTGGAAATATAGAAACAAAGTTTTCGAACTTCCTTAAAGGAAAACAATGTAAATATTTTCATGCACCTATTGATGTTAGGTTAAAAGGCAAGCCGTTCAGAAAGAAAAAATTAAGGGATGATGAGATTAATACAGTGGTGCAACCGGATATTATTGTTGTGTGTGATGAAGAAAAACTAAAAGATAACCGCAGTGTAGATGGTGCACCAGAACTGGTGGTGGAAATTTTAAGTCCCGGTAATACAAAAACAGAAACCAGATACAAGTTTGATTTGTACGAAGAAAATGGGGTGCTGGAATATTGGGTAGTGTATCCTGAGTACAAACAAATTTATGTATACCTGCTAAACGAAAAGGAGGAATATGGTAAGCCGGCCATTTATGAAGCCAACGAGCATATTTCTTCGAAAGTATTGAAGGGCCTGAGCATTCCAATGGAAGATATTTTCAATTCATAAAATATCAAACTTGAAATTGGTACTATTTTCTGAAAAAAGAAACCTTTGAACTGATTAAAATAAAGTTGCTAAAAATACATCATTACTTATCAATCAACTATGGCTAATATTTCATTCAAAAACTTTACGGTAGGTGTGGAAGAAGAATATATGGTAATAGATCCCGTAACAAGGGAATTAAAAAGCCATGAACAGAAAATAGTTCAGGAGGGGCAGAAAATTATTAAAGATAAGGTAAAGGCAGAAATGCACCAGGCAGTAGTAGAAGTAGGTACTGATATTTGCCAGGATGTAGATGAAGCTTTTATGGATGTATCTACCCTTCGTAAAACGATCAGCGGTATTGCTGACAGCATCGGCCTGAAAATTGGTGCAGCAGGTACTCATCCTTTTAGCCACTGGGAAAGCCAGCTCATTACCGATCATGTACGCTACAGTGAAATTGTAAATGAATTGCAGGAAGCAGCACGCAGCAACCTTATTTTTGGTTTGCATGTACATGTGGGTATGGAAAACCGGGAGATGGCCATACATATCGCTAACTCGGCCCGGTATTTTTTGCCACATGTGTATGCATTAAGTACCAACTCCCCATTTTGGGAAGGTAGGATCACGGGATACAAATCATTCCGAACCAAAGTGTTTGATAAATTTCCCCGGACCGGGATACCTGACTATTTTGAAAGCATAGAGGCTTACGAAAGTTATATTAAGTTATTGGTAAAAACCAATTGCATTGATAATGCAAAAAAAATATGGTGGGACCTGAGGGTGCATCCATTTTTCAATACCGTGGAGTTTCGCATTTGCGATATACCGCTTACCGTGCACGAAACCATTGCCATTACTGCATTATTCCAGGCTATTTGTGCCAAGCTGTATAAATTAAAGAGCCAGAATTTAAACTTTATGATGTACTCCCGTGCATTATTAAATGAAAACAAGTGGCGTGCCAGCAGGTATGGCATTGATGGCAGTATGATTGATTTTGGAAAAGAAACAGAAGTAAATACCAGGGTACTGATATATGAATTACTCGATTTTGTAGATGATGTAGTACCGCATTTAGGCAGCCGCCATGCAATTAACTATGTTCACAAAATATTGGAACATGGCACCGGTGCAGACAGGCAATTGAAAGTATATGAAGAAACCAATAGTTTAAACGACGTGGTTGATTATATCCAGGGTAATTTTTTATCGGGGTTATAACACGTTTTTACATCTGATTAAACTTTGCAAAGGATAAATTGGTGACTTTGTAATTCGCTCCATAAAGATAAAAAGTACAAGAGTGCGACGCCACCAAAGCTTAATCGTAGTACTTCTGCCTGGCTCATAAAAAATCTAACTCACGGTTTTATCCCTTGTGTAGTATAAATCCTTACCTGCGCAAAAAAAGTTGATGCTGAAAAAATAAAATATTACCGGGTATTCCACCATATACCTTGTTCAAAAAAATCTATTATTCACTCATCCAAAGCTGGATTCAGGCTATCCTCCAAAAAAATATTAAATTTGCGGCATGAATGCAAAAGAGACGCAAAGCATGCGTATTGCTATTTTAGATTTATACGACGGTGTAGCCAACCAGGGCATGCGCTGTATCCGTGAAATTTTAAATCAATATGGCGAATATAATCACATCGATATCGAATGGGACGAATTTGATGTCCGTCAAAAAAATGAAGTGCCCGATCTTTCCTACGACATTTTTATTTCAAGCGGTGGCCCTGGAAGCCCTTTAGACAGTATAGGAAGCGAATGGGAAAAAGTATATTTCCATTGGCTGCACCAGGTGGAAAAATGGAATAATAATGAAGCCCATATTCAAAAGAAATATGTTTTTTTTATTTGCCATTCCTTTCAGTTGGCATGCCGTCACTACCAGGTAGGAAATCTTTGTAAACGAAAAAGTACTGCATTCGGTGTGTTTCCTATCCATCTATTAAAAGACGGACAACAGGAGAATGTATTTAAAGGTATTAAAGACCCATTCTACGCCGTAGACAGCAGGGATTTCCAGGTAATAGAACCCAATCATAACCAGCTACATTCAATAGGGGCAGTGGTTTTGGCAATTGAAAAAGAGAGACCGCATATTTTACTGGAAAGAGCCATCATGGCAGTACGATTTAATGCTTATATGATCGGTACCCAGTTTCACCCTGAGGCAGACGCAGTGGGTATGAGCCTGCATCTTCAAACAGAAGAAAAAAAGAAAACAGTTATTGAAAATTATGGATTAACAAAATGGGTAAATATGATTGATCATCTGAATGATCCCGATAAAATTATGTACACCTATTCCCATATTCTTCCCGGTTTTCTTTCCAACGCAATACATAATCTCCAGCCTGTTACAATTTCGCCTATTATTCAATAAGATGGAGTTCACCGAAGCCGGGGTGCCCCTAGGCTTGAGTTATGAACACCCGCTATTATTGATCATATGTAAGTGTTGACTTAATACTGGAATCGCTGCATGCGCTTATTTGAAGCACTTCCCTTGAAGTAGAAATAATTTTTATTTGGCATATTGCTGGCATCATTTTACAATTTTTGATGATAATTAAAATACAATCTGAAATGTAAAAGTCATTGGGGCAAAGTATCATTATTATGATTATTTTTATCCTGCACTTTTGTAAGCCTTTTTTTAATTTATATCATCAAGTATGCAAAAAGAGTTACGCAGGAAGTTCAATAGTCATTTCACCGTGGAGAAATACAAAGCCTACCTGGCAGAACTGAAAAGTTTGCATCCCGGTGCCTTAGATTTCAGAAATGCAGAAACACCCATTTTCGTCCCAAAAGATTTTACAAAAAAGATGCTGGAGGCATGTGAGGACATTATTGATGTAATTGTAAACCCCAATTTTAAAGCACTCACAGAAAGGGCTATTCCAAAAGATATGATCGTATCGCATGAAGCAGCCTATTCAGATTTTATTGCATTTGATTTTGGAGTATGCGAAAACGAAGATGGTGAACTGGAGCCACAATTAATAGAGATGCAGGGATTTCCAACCATTTTTGCGTTCCAGGCTTTTCACACAGCAATCACAAAGGAATATGCGAATGTACCCGACACACATAGCGCTTACCTGAATGGCTATACCGAACAAACTTACTTACAATTATTAAAAGACATTGTGGTAGGGGATCTAAGTCCCGAAAATGTAATACTGCTGGAAATATACCCGGAACAACAAAAAACAAGGATTGATTTTTATTGTACAGAAGATGTGTTAGGTATTAAGACAGTTTGCCTCACCAAACTGATTAGTGAGGGTAATAAATTATTTTACGAATTGAATGGCGTTAAAACGGAGATTAAAAGAATTTATAACCGGCTTATATTTGATGACCTTCATCAACAGGAAGGATTAGACAATATCATAGACATCACTCATCCCTGGGCAGTAGAATGGGTTCCACATCCCAACTGGTTTTACAGAATCAGTAAATATACATTGCCTTTAATACGCAATCCTTATGTTCCGGCTACTTTTTACCTGGATGAGATAAAAGAAATACCTGCTGACTTACATAATTATGTACTGAAACCCCTCTTTTCTTTTGCGGGAATGGGGGTGGTAATTGATGTGACTCCTGAAGATATTAACAACGTAAAAGACCCTCGAAACTGGATATTGCAAAGGAAAGTAAAATACGCAGATATCATTGAAACCCCGGACGGTACCGCAAAGGCTGAAGTTCGTTTGTTTTATTTCTGGAAAAACGGCTGGGTAAGGCCGGTAGCGGTTCATAATTTATCAAGGCTCAGCAAAGGAAAAATGATTGGCACCCGTTACAATAAAGATAAAGAATGGGTGGGCGGCACAGTAGCCTTTTTTGAAAAATAATATACAGTACGCAATGAATGGCCATTAGGCAAAAAAGCAATTACGAAATTAGCAATCGACAATCAATCATTACAATTTTCGAATAACTCCTCATCAGTTATTCATTAATCATCATTGATTAATCATCATTCATTACTCATTCATTACTCATTCATTACTCATCATTCATTACTCATCATTCATCTCCACATTATGAAACCCGGATTATCAAGATTTGAACATTTTATCAATAAACTTCAGCCAATATTAAATACTGCCTCCAAACAAAAAAATCCGGCACTTTGGCTGTATCGGAATAATGCCCGTACGCCATTATTCATGCTGGAAGCATTGTCTAAAATGTATTCCGATTTCCATAATAGCAAAAAATTCACAAAAATTAAAGAGCATTTTAAACTATTGGAAGACACGCTGGGAGCAATTGATTACTATGATATGGCCGCCAAAGACCTTGTAACCAATAAAAAAGTACCAGCAAATGTGATAACTTATCTTCAGGCGCAGAGCAGGGAAAAGATACAAAGCCTCAATGAAATACTGGTTGAAAATGACTGGCTTTCAACCGACAAAAGCCGCATCAGTAAAATCCTGAAAAAGTTGAAGGAAGTTGACTGGCTGGAAGAAGAAGATGAAGTAAACCAGATGAACGAATTTTATGGAGAATCTATTTATTCATTGGTAGAGTTTATTCAGGGCACCAGTTTTCATTTTGAAAATATGGAATCAGAAGTGCATGAATTGCGTCGAAAGTTGCGTTGGCTAAGTATTTACCCGCAGGCTGTAAATGGTGTCATTCAATTGCAAACCAACAAAAACATCCCAAAACACCTGGCTAAATACTGTAGTAAAGAAATAACTTCTTCGCCATACAACACTTTGCCTGCAGTGGGTAGGTCAACGTATATATTGCTGTTGGAGCAAAATTATTATTTCGCATTAAGCTGGATGATTGCAGAATTGGGGAATATTAAAGACAACGGCTTACATGTTGTTGCTGTAAAAGAAGCTTTACTGCAAACTGCTTCGCTTGATGAAACAGCCGCAATAAAAAAAACTTACCAATTGCTGGGCAGGCAACAAACCAGTTTGCAGGAGCTACTACAACAAGCAGGCAATATTTGTAAAATCTATTTTGAAGAACAAAACCTGGAGCATCTGGTACTAGGGGTAAAAATGATAAAATGACGATTTTGGCTACATAGTTTTACGCAAAAAAAGCCCCGGAAAATTACCGGGGCTTTTTTTTATGCTCTTTGTTTTACAGGTGCCTTTTTCTTCACTTTTTTCAATGCAGACTCAACAGCTTTGCTTAATTCATCATAAGTTACCTTACCAGTAAAACGCTCACCATTCACAAAGAAAGTAGGAACATCTTTTACTCCCCTGTTAATACCTTCTCTCATGTCACCCTGAACTTGCCAGCCATAAGTTGCATTAACCAGTTCATCTAAAAAACGTTTGTTTTGAACCCCTGCTTCCCTGCTATGCAACTTTAAACTGGTCGTTCCCAGATTGCGCCTGTTGGCAAATAAAATATTGTGCATTTCCCAAAACTTACCGTCTTGCGCAGTTGCTACTGCCGCCTCACCTGCCTTCAGGCTACGTTGGTGAATGTTGGTCATTGGGAAATGACGAAAATTAAACCGAACCTTACCATCGAATTCTTCTAAAATTTGTTTCACCACTTCGTTTGCTTTTGCACAAACTTCACTTTCATATTCTCCAAATTCTTCTAATGTAACGGGCGCATCAATATTACCAACGAAAACATCTCTTGGTTCAATAATCTCAACGACCTCTTTCTTAAATGCCATAAATAATTGTTTTTTAATGTGTATACCTTAATTTGGCATTATTGCCAAATCTATATTTGATTTAACCCTTTTAAGCTAAAAAAGTTGAAAATAATTAAAATCAACAGCTAGCCAAAAAGGTTATAAAGGCGTTGAAGGTACTAATTTCTACTATTTTTTCCTAATGGTCATATGATAATTTTAATTAACTAATTATTCATACGACTGATAATCAGCGAATTATTTTGGAATTGAAATTTTATTTAATTAACCATTAACGATTATCCTGCTATTTTCCCTGTTTTCTTATCTCCTACGCCCTCATTTCTGAATACCACATTTCCGTCGAAGACATCCACCAACACCGGAATTGATTTGTCTATGTCTCCAGCGAGTATTCTCTTACTTAACTGGTTAATAATTTCCTTCTGAATCAGCCTTTTTAATGGCCTTGCTCCCAATTGTGGGTCGTAGCCATTCTCAGACAGAAATTCCAACACATATTCACTAAACTGCAATTGAATACCGGATTGAGCAACCAATTGCTTTAATCCCTGCAACTGGATATCGATTATGCCTTTTATTTCACTCTTCATCAATGGCTGGAACATAATCACTTCATCAATCCTGTTTAGGAATTCCGGGCGTATTGTTTGACGCAATAGTATCATTACTTCAGCCTTGGTTGCTTCTACCACTTCCTCCTTATTCTTTTCAGTTACCTTTTCAAAATTCTCCTGTATGATATGGCTACCCATATTACTAGTCATAATGACGATTGTATTTTTGAAATTCACTACCCTTCCCTTATTATCTGTCAATCTCCCGTCATCCAGTACCTGTAACAACACATTAAATACATCCGGGTGAGCCTTTTCAATTTCATCTAATAATACTACGCTATATGGTTTGCGCCGAACTGCTTCGGTTTACTGGCCTCCTTCATCGTATCCTACATATCCGGGAGGCGCCCCCACTAACCGGCTAACAGAATGCTTTTCCTGGTACTCACTCATGTCAATCCTGGTCATCATTCCATCATCATCAAACAAATACTCAGCCAAAGCTTTAGCAAGCTCTGTTTTACCTACACCGGTAGTTCCTAAAAAGATAAAAGAACCAATTGGCTTTTTAGGATCCTGCAACCCGGCCCTGCTTCTGCGGATGGCATCACTGACCGCTTCAATCGCTTCATCCTGGCCTACTACTCTTTTATGAAGCTCTTCTTCCAGGTGCAACAATTTTTCTCTTTCGCTTTGCAGCATTTTCATCACGGGTATTCCAGTAGCTTTCGCCACATTTGCAGCAATATCCTCTGCATCCACTTCTTCTTTCAGTAACCGCTTTTCGCTAATATCATCCAATAACTGGGTTTGCTCATCGATGATTTTCTCCTGTTCCTGTACTTTACCATACCTGATTTCGGCCACCCGTCCATAATCCCCTTCCCTTTCCGCCTTTTCAGCAGCGCCTTTTAGATTTTCTATTTCTGCTTTGGCATTTTGTATTTTTTCCACTACTTCTTTTTCCTGCTGCCATTTAGCCTTAAACGTATCTCTTTGAACGGAAAGATTTGATATTTCTGTATTTAGTTCTTTCAGCTTTGCTTCGTCATTCTCTCTTTTGATAGCTTCCCGTTCAATTTCCAACTGGCGAATTTGCCGTTCCAGTTTATCCAGTTCCTCTGGCATGCTATTCATCTCCAGGCGAAGTTTGGCTGCACTTTCATCGATCAGGTCAATTGCTTTATCCGGTAAAAAACGATCCGTTATATACCGGTGAGATAATTCCACAGCCGCAATAATTGCCTCATCTTTTATCCGCACATGATGATAAGTTTCGTACCGATCCTTTAAACCACGAAGGATGGAAACAGCATCTTCCACACTAGGTTCGTCAATCATCACTTTCTGAAAACGTCGTTCGAGCGCCTTATCCTTCTCAAAAAATTTCTGGTACTCGCTTAATGTCGTTGCTCCTATGGCCCTTAACTCTCCTCTTGCCAACGCAGGTTTTAGAATATTCGCTGCATCCATTGCTCCATCTCCACCACCAGCGCCTACCAGGGTATGTATTTCGTCAATAAATAAAATGATTTCTCCGTCGCTGGTACTCACTTCTTTTACTACAGACTTCAACCGCTCTTCAAATTCTCCTTTGTATTTTGCCCCGGCTATCAATTGCCCCATATCAAGCGCAAAAATAATCTTAGATTTTAAATTGTCCGGCACGTCACCATTCATAATACGCATAGCTAAACCCTCTGCTATGGCGGTTTTACCTACACCAGGCTCTCCTACAAGGATAGGATTGTTTTTACTTCTCCTGGATAAAATATGCAAGGTGCGGCGAATTTCTTCGTCCCTGCCAATCACCGGGTCGAGCTTGCCATTTCTTGCCATTTCATTCAAATTCTTTGCATACTTATTCAATGCATTGAATTGGATCTCCTGCGTTTGAGATGAGATGGTGGAGCCTTTGCGCAAATCCTTGATAGCCGCGACCAATCCCTTATCAGTAAGGCCGGCATCCTTTAACAATTTGGCGCTGTTATCACTGCCCTGTAACAAGGCGAGCAGTAAATATTCCACACTTACAAATTCATCCCCGAAAGTTTTTAAAGCCGCAGTGGCCCGCAATATCACGCTGTTCATCTCCCTGCTGACTGCCTGTGCCGGTTCGCCGCTCTTTACCTTTGGAAGTTTTTGAATACTCTCATCAATTTTGCTTTCCACAAATGCTACATTCACATTATTTTTCTTCAGCAAAAACTCAATAGGAGAATCGTCATCGCTCAACAATGCTTTTAATAAATGCTCTGTTTCGATATTCGGATTATGATGATTAAATGCCTGTTGTTGTGCTTGTGAAATGGATTCCTGCGCTTTGATAGTGAAATTATTTAGATTCATAATTGGGTATTTAAATATTGTATTTGTTTTAAATGAGGGTGGCTTAAATTTTTAATTACGATTCTGGATAGAATGTTAAATAATTAATGTCAATTTTTTTGGTAATTCCGAAGCCTCACTTTTGATGGGAAGCATTCGTTACCCTAATCATTTTCAATTGTTTAACATAATGCAATCACGTGATGATGCATCTTACCTATTACTGTAGTATTTTTAGTTAGTTTATGGTAATAATTTTAGAAAAGAGAATCAAAAACGAAAGTTCCATTAAATTAAACATTTAAAATATCCCGTTGTTTAGGTCTTTTTTAAAATATCTTAATAATAAAAAGGTTACCAATGATTTAACTGCAATTCAGTTTATTAAGCATAATAGCCCTTTTCTTTACTAAAATTGAAATAACATCGATTCATATTCTCAAATCTATATCCAAAACAAAATGGTGGAAATTATGTCATACCAATTCAAATCTTACTGCCTTAAATTCACGCTGGTATTAAGTTTTGTGCTATTCTGTCTTATTGGTAAAAGCCAGTACAACTTTAATGAGATTGATAAACTACTTGCGAATAATCAAAAGGCCCTGGGTAAAAATGTAGCTGTTCTCCTATATAAGGATGGAAAGATAATCTACCAGAAAGAAATGGGTGAAGACTTTAAAATAAAAAGTAAAGCTCGTTTAGCAGATTGTAGTAAATGGCTTACCGCTGCGCTGGTGATGACGTTTGTTGATGAGGGAAAAATTTCCCTGGATGAGAAGGTGAGTACTTATATACCCATATTTGAAACTTATGGAAAATCTTATATTACCCTGAGGCAATGTTTATCGCACCAAACTGGTATTGAAGACAACGAGAAAACGATAGTAAAATTACTGGAGTTGCAGCGTCGGAAATTTGAATCGCTGGAAGATCAGGTAAATTTTTTAGCTAAAAAATTTGTTGCCGCCAAACCAGGTACAACTTTTAATTATGGAAATATGGGACTAAACATTGCCGGCCGCGTATTGGAAGTTATTTCCAAAAAAAAGTTTGAGGTACTAATGAAACAAAGAATTTTTACTCCCTTAAACATGAAGAACAGTACCATTACCCCGGAAGATAATGCCGCAAATCCATCAGGCGGGGCAGTTTCGACCGCTGCCGATTATATGAATTTTCTTTCGATGATGCTGGATAAAGGGATGTTCATGGGAAAACGCATTTTAAGTGAAGGGACTATCAAAGAAATGCAAACGATCTCCACCAAATCCCTTCCTAAAAAATATGTTCCTAAATTAACAGAAGGTGTTGAATATGGATTGGGCGAATGGATAGAAGAAACTGATAATAACGGCAACGCGTTAGTAGTATCAGCGCCCGGATTTAATGGCACATTTCCTTTTATTGATAAATGCCGGAATTACGCCTGCATCCTGTTTGTTGCCAGCAACACAAAGGAAGACAATGGGGAAATTTACTTGGCTCTAAAAAAAGCAATCAACAATCAAATACCTGCTACCTGCAACTAGCGGTTTAACCCAGCTATTCTCTATGGTTAATTTGGAAAAGCGTACCCGGTTAATTAAGTCAATTGCCAGCAAGCTAGGTTTTGATTATTGCGGTATTGCAAAGGCGCAATTGCTGAACGAAGATGCACGCCGGTTGGAAAGCTGGTTAAAAAAGGGATTGCACGGTACGATGCAATATATGGAAAACCATTTTGATAAAAGGATAGATCCTACCCTTTTGGTGCCTGGTGCAAAATCAGTTATCACGCTGCTATTAAATTATTTTCCTGAAAAACACCAAATAACCGTTGCTCCAAAAGTTGCCAAATATGCTTACGGCAATGATTATCACGAAGTGATTAAAGAAAAACTGAACAGCTTTTTAGCAGAAATAAAATTGTTGGCAGGTGATGTAAATGGCCGCGGGTTTGTTGATAGTGCTCCGGTACTGGAAAGAAGCTGGGCCCAAAGAACCGGCCTGGGTTGGATTGGTAAAAATGGTAACCTCATCAATAAACAAAGTGGTAGTTTCTTTTTTATTGCTACATTAATTGTTGATCTTGAATTAAACTATGATGATCCGTTTGCCAAAGACTATTGCGGCAGTTGTACCAAATGTATTGATAATTGCCCCACAGAAGCCATATTGCCGGATAAAGTTATAGACGGAAGTAAATGTATCTCTTACTTCACCATTGAACTAAAAGATGCGTTGATCCCGAATACTATGAAGGGCAAATTTGATAACTGGATGTTCGGCTGCGATGTTTGCCAGGATGTATGCCCATGGAATCGCTTTTCCAAACCAACTACAGAACCTGGCTTTTCCCCAATTCCCGCCGTATTGAATTTTTCTACCAAAGATTGGGAAGAACTGACAGAGGAAAATTTTAAACTGGTTTTTAAAAATTCTCCGCTCAAGAGAAGTAAGTTTGCAGGCATAAAACGAAACCTCACATTTATTAAAAAGAACAATTAAATTTTACACTGATCCTCCTGAATTGATAATCATAAATATCGTAAGGCTGAACATAGCCCGGCTGATTATATGGAGGAAAATCCATAAAAATATTCCGCTTATACATTTCCTTATGTTGCTTAAACGAATACCCGGCGCTAAGGCCAAAAGCCATTTTATTTTTTAAAGTAAATTTATAGCCAAGGCCTGTTTCGTAAAACAACCCACCACTTGTTTTATAATCAGTTCCCCAATAAGTCATTTTATCCCCATCCCGCAACCAACTAAAATTATAGCCTGCATCTGCATAAACAAATGGAGTTCTGCCACTCTTTTTTAGATCTGCTTTTACATCTAAAAACAATGGCACAGTCCTTTTGGCGCCATAGTAATCAATACCTAACCCAAGTCCATAAAACCAGGCATTGTATTGAATGCCATTCACTAATTGAAACTGACCGAATGTTTTATCAGCTTGCCCTTCCAATATACCAGCTTGTACAATAGTGGTGAAGTTTACAGACGGCTTTTTTTTCATTTGTATCTGTGCATGAGAAAATGAAAAAAAAATTACAATAAACAGGTAGCAAATTAAACTATACTTTTTCATGTCAGCTTTTTACTGTGTGATGGAAACTTTACTAAGTTGCTGAATGTTATTGATATCACTATAACTGTACTGGTACAAGCCGTCCTTTGCTACAACCATTGCCACGCCATTGTAAGCAATTACATCGTAGGTTTCAATACTTGTAATATGCTTTTTTAAAAGGATATTTGTTACCGCTTTTGCATCAAACACTTTTAGCCCATCTTTGCCATCACAAATAAACAAAAGGTCTCCGTCTTTTGACAAGCCATGCGGATTGGTCATATCAAATTTTTTGACAAGAACAGGTGCATTAAGATTTGAAATATCCACGATATTCAGTTCGTTTATAAAGCCCTGGCACCTGCTGCCATTACGTAATGTTATATAGGCATATTTTGAATCTGCAATAACCGGGTCGCATACACGTGCATGAGAAAAAGTGCCAAGCTGAACAGGAGCCGCCGGATTGTTGGTATTGAAAATAAACATGCCCGTATTTGAACCAATAAATAATTTCCCCTGGAATGGATAAATAGTTTCAATGCCCCAATTTAATTTTACTGTATTGGATACTACAGGATTGCCTTCGGTTTGAACATTAACTACTTTTAACTCGGCATCACCCACCGTATATAAGTATTTGTTTAATAAAGCAAACCTTGCCATTGAACCAGCGATGCCTGTTGGTGTGCCACCCACAATACTTTTGTTGGATGCTACATCCGCAGATAGCATGAAGACACCTTCAAAACCAATCCATTGACCAGGTGTACAATCTTCTGTTACTGTTGTATCATGTCGTACCCAATCATAAATAATTTTACTGCTGTCAGCAGCAAACCCATAATACCTGTGTGGAAACACATTGTCAACAATCTTAGCCTTTACTACCTGTAATGGATTACTGATATCCAGTGCTAAAAGATCGGTGTATAAATCTGCATACATGATATTGCCTTTTACTGCAATATCTATATTGCCAGGTATTTCAATAAAACCAGTGTTAACTGGTGCAGCAGGATTTGTATTGTTAATGACGTGTACTCCCTTATTGATCTCATTTAAAAAAATATAATTACCAATGATATACAATTTACCGGGAGCTTTTATCTCCCTGGCTGCGCTGTTTTTAATATTAGCTCTTACTTCCGCGGTAGTTTTATAAAGCGGCTCAAACCAGGTATATGAATAAGTGTGCCCACAGGTGTCTTTCACACAACTATTGAAACTAATTACAATTAATAAAACCAGAGAGGAAGTGAATAATGTTTTCATAATAATTTAGTTTTGATGGTAGTAGTACCAAGCTGACAAACATTTAAGAAATTGGGTTGCACGTGACGTAATAAAAACCCATTTATTTTTTACCAATGCCCTTTCGCAATTGTATTCCAATGAAACTGTAATGGCGGTTTTTGTAAATTCCGGAATTAGCCATTTTAGTTAAGCTGAAATTTAAATCAGGCCCGATAAGGAACGGGTTTTTGGTATTGCGAGATAAAGAAATTAATAACCCGGCAGAAATATTAAACTGGGTTTTATTAAACGCTGCATTATCTCTGTAATAAGAACCGGATAATGCCTCAAACTGCAATGCATTGGTCGTAATAAGTTGCGAGATTGTAAAACCTGAATTTAAATAAACAGGCAACTTATTTTGCTTGCCCAATTTAATCCGCATGGAAACGGGCAATTCAATAAAATGAAAGTGATTTTTATAGTTCCCCTTAGTGCCCGCCCTGTAAAAAAAGTTATCCCTGTTAAATAGATTACCTCCAAAAGAAAGGCTGCTATCTACCCGGTTACCAATTTGCATGGATGAATTATATGACTTATAATTTAATCCAAGTTGCAAATTGCTTTTGGGTGAAATTCTTTTCTGTATAAATACGCCCATACTAATACCTGCACCAGGTTTAATCTTTGACGGTGTGTATGGAATAGTTATTCCAGCTCCGGAACCTGCACCTGCGTTTGATTGGGCAGGATCTAATGCTTTTGATTCATCCGCACTTCCCAAACCGATGATTCCCAAATAACTACTTTTAGTCGCCGCAAAGCCTAAAGAAAAATTAAATCCAATCTCCCATTTAGTTTTTAGTTTTAATTGAATTGCTTTTTCAATATCCACTTTCTTTTCCTCAATCAATTTTTGAATCACTGCGATGGTATCAGTGGATAGTTTACCAATATCCGTTGCACCCTTGTTTAGCGTGTCAGTTATCTGCCTATCCGTCTTTATTTCTTCCCCTAAAACAACCGCTCTATCGTTATCAACAAACGGGTTTATTTCTTCGGATAACTCCTCCGGTTCAGCACTGCTCACATTCATTTTAACCAGCTTCCTGGTGTTGTAATTTATGCTATTGGATTTATTTCCTACACCTACCTTTACTTTCTTCTCATTACGAATGCTGATATTTTTTGATGTAGTCAATTGCCTGGCGGAGTTTGCGCTTATTAGTGTTGGTATTTGAATTTGACGGGCTCTTTTTGTTTTTGATCCTAAAGCATTCCCTGGTAAACCTGCTTTACCTACTTTACTATTTTCGCCGTCATTATTTGAAATAGCTGATGCCACATCTTCGTCTGGAATATTATTTCCACTTTTTGATTCTTTGATGTCGTCTGCTTTTTGAGGCATAATTTTATCTGAAAGCGATTTGTCAAATTTAGTGTAGGCTGACTGATTTAAAAGAATAAAAACAGTTGACCCAATAAATAGCAGAATCAGCAAGACGATAATGTTTACCCGCCGGATACCTTTTCTTTTCTCAATTGTATCAGCCACTTTTTGCCACACTCCACCAGACGGGTTTAATGTTAACTCATCCATTTTTTGCTGCACCTGCTTTTCAAAATTACTTTCCTGCATACTGCTCCTGTTTTGAAAATGATGAATATTTTTCTATCCATTCTATTAATAAATACCTCGCTCTTGCATATTGAGATTTGGATGTACCATCGCTTATACCCAACAGGGCTCCTATTTCCACATGGGTATATCCTTCTACGGCATATAAATTAAAAATTGTTTGAAAACCTGTGGGTAATTGGCGGATTAGTTCAGATAATTGCTTTGCATCCAACTGAATCATTGGATTATTATCCGACACAGGATGCAATGGCATCTCGGCAAAAACCAATTCCTCCCTGTACCGTTTATTTTTCTTTAAATAGTTAAGTGCAGTAGTAACCATTATACGCCGGATCCAGGCGCCTAATTCACCGGTGGATTTATAATTGGCTAAATGGAGAAATACTTTTATAAATCCTTCCTGCAATACATCCTCCGCATCATGAATGGATTTAGTATATCGGTAACAAACCCCCAGCATTGAAGGCGAAAAATGATCATACAACTGCTTTTGCGCAGCTGACTTTCGTTTAAGGCATTCTTTTACCAGTACTGTATAATCCATTGTATTAGCTATGGAAGGATGACAAACTTATTAATGAAAGGGTTGCATGGAATAATTAAAAGGAACTTGCAAGCCCTAATCATTTGCAGAGATTTTCTACTGCGGGGTAGCAATCGGACTTTTTTCGATATAGTCTTTCAGCCCGTTTAATGCGGCTTCGTAACCCGGGCCTGTTAGTTTGTCAATAAATATTCCATAAAATTTTTCCCAGGGATACCAATGCAACTTTGTGATGGCTCTCCATTCTACCTGCACTGCATTTTGTGATGGCAAAGAAGTAATCACTATATCATTGTCTATATCGTTTTCTCCGTCTGGCTCTAATAAAAATTGAATGGATACTGAATCAGCAGAATGTATAGTCATGCTTATATCCTTACCACGGTGGTTAAATACATATCCTGAATCTTTACCAGTAATAGCTGCCGGGTGCGAGGACATTTTGGCTGAATCCATTGTAAAAATGGGGTGCCAGTTTATCCAGTTTTTAACACTTGCGACCTGCCGGTAAACCGCATCACTACCGGTATTATTTATCAATACAGCCCTCGATACTCTTACCCGGGAAGGTATTAATAAAGAAAACAATGTTATGATTATAAACAAACCGATTGCTCCTACCAAAAATGCTTTAACTAAACGCATAATATAAATTTACTCCCATTTAAATACTTTTACCGCAACTGCATAAATGCCAATTCCCCATAGCAACAAAATACCAATTTCGCCCTTTACTTCCCATAGGTTTTGACCTTCAAATGCCACTGCCCGCATGGCTGTATTCAGATGGGTTAGCGGCAATGCTTTGGATATGGGCTGAAGCCATTTGGGAAAAGCTTCCACTGAAAAAAAAGTTCCACCCAATAAAAACTGTGGTAACGTCAATAAATTGGCAAATGGTGGAATGCTGCTGTCGCTGGTTGCAAGCCCGCTTACAATAAAGCCCAGGCCCATAAAAACAATCAATCCAATAAAACTGAGTACCAGCATTTCCAGTAATGTTACCATCCCGTTGATGAGCGTAAAGCCAAAAAGAAACCTGCCCGCTACAATGATCACGATAGCAGTGAGCATTTGAAATATTACCCTCGCCAATCCTTCTCCTAAAATAATATGAGTGCGGCTGATAGGGGTTGCAAAAAAACGTTTTAATACCAGGGTATTTCTGAGGTTAAAAAACATAAAAGCTACGCCAAATACACCTGAACTTAATAATGAAAACCCTAACTGTCCGGGTAAGATAAAATCAATTGTTTTGTATTGGCGAATCTCTTCCACGTCCCTTATATAATTAAAATCAGGAATAGCATAAGTAGGTCTGCTCGCATACTTTTCATTACTGATCTTGTTAACAATATTGTTCACTATTGGCATAAACTGCGGCCATTTATCGTTGCTGGCAGTGGTAGTAGAAATGGCGTAGGTGTATGCTGGCACTTCAGTGGCATTCTTCTTAATATTAAATATGCCTGTAATTTTGCCCTTTACCAGGTTACTACGTAATTCCGCTTCTGTTTCAAACCATACTATCTTAATTCTATTACTGGCTTTTATCGAGTCGTATAATGCATTTGTAGTATCGCAGTTTTTGTCTATTGCAATTTTATACACCGGCACTCCCCCATTGTTACCAATAAATCCAAATACGAGAATAAAAATAAAGGGAAAAGCAAAACTAAAAAGAACCGCCGAAGGGCTTCTGAACTGGGCCAACAGGCTGGCTTTCGAAATGGCCAACATGGCCCTTAACTGGCTATAAGGTTGCATCTAATCTATTAATTTTGGCGTAAAGCTATTGGTAAAAAAAATGTAAAAAAAATTTTAGCGTCCATGACAAATGACGTATGTTTGTACGACAAATGGCGGAGATATGAAAAAGAATCTTAAAACAAAGGAAACGGTTTTGTATAGACAAAATATTAAAAGCAGCAAAGCAGAAAATCCGGAAGTTGCTTATAATAAAATATTAAAAGCAATTCCATCTGTAGATAATTTCACCTACAGTGATTTTATAAAGATTGCTGATAATACTCCTTTTACCCAGGTTGAGTGGGCGTTAATGCTGCACCTGAGCGAACGAACTTTACAACGATATGCTAAAAACAACAGTAGTTTTGCCCCGATAAATGCAGAAAGATTTGTTCAGATAAATCATGTTTTAAACAGGGGTAAAAAAATATTTGGCAATATTGAACGCTTTGATCACTGGCTGCGCACCAACCCTCCCATGTTGGAAGGTGATCTTTCTTTTAGTTCCCTAACAACTTTTGAGGGAATACAAAAGGTATTAACTCAATTAGGGCGTATCGAACATGGAATTCTTGCATGACAGTTTATCGCCTGACTAATGGAGATTACAAAAATGACCTTTCTGGTACAGGGGCTAAATTGTATGGTGGCAGATGGAATTCTATTGGCCTGGCCGCACTCTATACAACAGAACATATTTCACTGGCTGTTTTAGAAATTTTAGTACACATTAAATCGTACCGGCAGCCAGTTGATTTCCACTTGCTCACCATTGAAATTCCGGAGACAGTTGGTGTAACTACTATGGACCTGCAAAAATTAAAAAGAAACTGGAAAGATGATATAACTTATGGTCAATTTATTGGAGATGAGTTTTTGACTAAAGGGCAATCCCTGATTTTAAAAATCCCTTCCGTTATTATTGAACAGGAAAATAATTGTTTGATCAACCCATCGCATCCGGACGCAGTTAAAATAAGAATACGCTCGACCGCTACTTTTCTATTTGATAACAGACTTTACCTTAAAAATGAATAGAGCCTACCTCCTCCTCGGCAGCAATTTAGGCAACAGTAAGCAGCAACTGCAAGCTGCAATAAAACATATTCAAAAAAATATCGGTAAAATAAACCGTGCTTCAGGCCTTTATACTACCGCCGCCTGGGGTAACTCCAATCAACCGGATTTTCTAAACCAGGTGATTGTAACTGAAACAACATTTACTGCCCCTGAAACATTACAACATATCCTTTCGATTGAAAAAAAAATGGGAAGAATAAGAACTGTAAAGAATGCCCCCCGCATCATTGACATTGACATTCTTTTTTTCAACAAAGCCATCATAAAAGAAAAAGACCTGATTGTTCCGCACCCGGAGATACAAAATCGTCGTTTTGTATTGATTCCTTTGAATGAGATTTCACCTTTGTTTAAGCATCCGGTATTCAACAAAAGCATGCATGAGTTACTCTTGGCATGTCCTGACAAGTTAAATGTTAAAAAGTTTTATTAGCACAACCAATATTTCACTTATTTTGCGTGCTGGAAATCATGAAGTATAGTTTTGTAACGATAGAAGGAAATATTGGTGCAGGTAAAACTACCCTGGCTCATTTACTCAGCAAACATTTTAATGCCAGGCTTATTTTAGAACAGTTTGCAGACAATCCATTTCTTCCAAAATTTTATGAAAACCAGCGGCAATATGCCTTTCCACTGGAACTGTTTTTTATGGCAGAGCGTTATAAGCAACTCAAAGACCTGCTGCAGACAAAGGATATGTTCCAGAATATTACCATCTCAGATTACCTGTTTACTAAATGCCTGTTATTCGCCAAAGTAAATTTACCGGATGAAGAATTCAGGTTATATCAAAAACTATTTGATATCATCAACCCCCAGATAGTGCAGCCCGACATCCTGATTTACCTGCACAGCCCGGTAGTTAAACTGAAAGAAAATATAAAAAAAAGAAACCGGGAATATGAACAGGGTATTGCCAGTGACTATCTCTTTTCATTGCAGGAAACTTACACCCAATATATCAAGCAGCATAATATTAAAACACTTTTTGTAGATACTTCCAATGCTGACTTCCTTGGTAACGACGCTCATTTAACTGTTATCATCAATGCACTGGACAAAGAATATAAAAACGGCCAACATTATTTAGTGTTGCCGTAGAACCGCTCAGAACCTCCAAAGGGGGAGCATACATACACCCTTCTTATCTTCTGGAAACACTTTTAAATTACGTGTAAATAAACCAAATACCTTATTATATGTTCTTTAACTTTGGCGTCTTACAAATTAATTTTTTCTTTTGAACACAGTTCCCTTAGCAGTTTTAAAAATACCGGAATTCAGAAATTTCGTCCTGGGCCGCTTTGTTTTCATTATGGGGCTTCGTATGATGGGCACGCTGGTTGCCTGGTGGATGTATGAACTAACAGGGGATGCTTTTTACATTGGTATGATTGGGCTTGCTGAAGCGATTCCCGCAATTACACTTGCCTTGTACGCAGGCTATGTAATTGATAAAAGTGAAAAGAGAAAACTACTGTTACGCACTGTTTTCCTATACTCCATCTGCACCCTTATTTTATTGGGTACTTCTACCGGTTGGTTTCACGAAGCGTTTGGCAATAAGCTGATCATCATATTTGTTTACAGTGTTATCTTTTTTACAGGCGCTATCCGTGCTTTTTCAGGCCCAAGTTTTGGAGCTATCATCGCTTCATTGGTGCCAAGGGAATTATTGATCAATGCATCCCAATTGAGTTCTACCAGTTGGCTGATCGCCAGCATTAGTGGCCATGCCATGGCTGGTTTTTTAATTGCCTGGCTACATGTTACGGGAACCTTTGTAGTGATTACCTGTTTAATATTGACCGGGTTGCTTTTTCTTTCAAAGCTAAAGGAAAAGCCCCCTGGTATAATGGCCGAAAAAAAAACATTAGAAGCAGTGAGCGAAGGCCTGAAATATGTTTTTAAAACGAAGGAAGTTTTAGGTGCTATAACGCTGGATCTGTTTGCAGTATTATTTGGAGGGGCGGTTGCCATGGTTCCGGTATATGCAAAAGATATACTCCATGTAGGCCCCATTGGCTTTGGATGGCTGAATGCCGCCGCAGATATAGGTGCTATCTCCATGGTACTGAGCCTCACGCTTAGCCCAATGAAAAAAAAACAAGGTATCAAATTATTATTTGCTGTAGCAGGTTTTGGCATCTGCATTATTATTTTTGGTATTTCAAAATGGTATTGGCTATCCTTTATGGCTTTACTGGCAGGTGGAGTTTGCGATGGGTTAAGCGTAGTAGTCAGGGGTAATATTATGCAGCTAAAAACACCGGATGAATTGCGTGGCCGGGTGATGAGTGTAAACTCCATGTTCATTAATTCTTCCAACGAAATAGGTCAGTTTGAAAGTGGAGTAGCTGCCAAACTTATGGGTGTAATTCCTTCGGTAGTATTTGGCGGTTGCATGACGATACTGGTAGTTATTGCTACCTGGATAAAAGCGCCATCATTGAAGAAACTGGAGTATTAAAGACCCATTTTTGTATCAACACAAACCTGCTGCTTTTTGAGCAAAAAAAAGCCAGGTCCTGTTTTATTGATTCAGATAGTTCTCGTGTTTGGAATTCAATATATTTACTTCCACACCCCGGTTTAAAATTGATAAAACTGGGAGTTGAGATGCAAAAAAATCTTCCATTGATCATCAATTTCGTTTCCATCTCAGCTTCCTGCCCAAACGCAAAATCTTCTGTAGTTAAGGGTAAAGATCAAACTAATTGCTATTAATAGTACTGTATATTTGTGATCCTTAAAATAAAGGGTTATATAATAAATACCCGCAGGCTTTCCGGTTAGTCGAACTAAAGTTTTAATTATCTGTATGACATGGGTTACATCATTAAATATCCTGTAACTTTCTTTTCCATATAAATTCATGACTATGCAACGCTGCACGTTCCTCCGCCAAACCAGTCTCACTTTGGCCAGCCTGGCTTTATTAAGCAATAAATCAATCGCACAGTTATTCGCTGATCCGGCATGGAAAATTCACATGCTGACCAAAGAGATTGGCGTGTTTACAGAAAAAGGAGGCACCATTTTATTTATGTTATCCAACGATGGAATTGTAGTGGTGGATTCGCAGTTTCCGGAACAAGCCCAGCACCTGATTGATGAATTAAAAAAACAATCGGAGCAGCCATTCCGGTTACTGATCAACACACATCATCATGGCGATCATTCCGGTGGTAACATCGCTTTTAAAGGTTTGGTGACTCATGTACTTGCCCATGAAAATTCTAAATTGAACCAGGAAAGAGTGGCAAAACAAAATAAAAACGAAGACAAGCAACTTTACCCTGACCAGACTTTTGGGACTACCTGGTGCGAAAAAATTGGAAAAGAAGAAATATGCCTGCACTATTTTGGAGCAGGACATACCAATGGTGATAGTTTTGTTCATTTTACAAAGGCCAACATCGTACATGTAGGCGACCTGGTATTTAACAGGCGGCATCCCTTTGTTGACAGTACGTCAGGCGCCAATATCAGCAGTTGGATAAAAGCGCTGGATAAGGCGGATGCTACCTTTAATAAAAAAACCAAATTTGTATGTGGCCATGCCGCAGAAGGCTATGATATTATTGCCGGCAAAGAAGATGTGAAATTATTTGCCGATTACCTGGGTAAAACATTACAATTTGTAGAAGGTGAAATAAAGGCTGGTAAAACAAAAGCAGAAATAATGAAATCAACCGTCATTCCCGGAGCGCCTGATTGGAAAGGTACCGGCATTGACAGGCCATTGGGAGCGGCTTATGATGAGTTGACAAGCAAATAATCGTGAATGGTTTTCTGAAAATCAAATACGGGTTCCTTCGGCTTTTTACGGGAATTGGATACAGGGGCGAATTGGACGAACCGCTAATTACGATAAGGATTATTAAAAGTTTAATGCTGACATTTGTCAATTGCGCATTGTCCAATGCCAATTGAACATTGAACTACTTTCCCATTGCCATTAATTTTTCAATCACATAATACGTAATAGGACAAAAAGTAGAATTTTTTAAAGCCATTGGCTGCCGTTTTAATAAAAAGTCTTCATCGGTGTATGGAAAACGTTCACAATCAGACGGACGCACATCGTAAATGGTGCAATAATTATCTTCACCCAAAAAAGAACAGGGAGCGGCACGCATTACATAATCGCCATCTGCATCTACCGTTAGGTAATTATTAATAAGGTCGCCATCTTTCATTTTTAAATATTTGGCTATGCGTTTAATATCCGGCGTCTTAAAACGGGGCGAATATCCTTTGCAGCAATTACCGCATTTAAGGCAATCAATCTTTTCAAATGCTTCTTCATTCAGGTCGGGCAGTGCTTTTAAAACGGTGTTCTTATCGGCCCGGTGCAGGTAATTCTTATATAATTTTTGCCGCTCGCCTGATTTCTTTTCCCAGGCTCTTAACAGTTCATCACTCATAATTGGTATTATTTAGGCAAAATGTATAGCCGTACTGCATAATTCATTCCTCATTTTTCCACAGGTGCAAAGTAACGAACATATTAGCACCAAATCTTGTTGTATAAAACGTAATTTTGCAGCGGTAAAATTTGTATGAAACCCGTTCATAGATTTTTTTGGAAGCAACCTGGTTCTTTATGACATTGCATTTCACCTCAATCTATCTAAATCACGTTCCGCAGTCAGATCAAATTAGCTTAAAAAACATAAGTGAGTCCGGGGCAGCGCACAACCTTTCCCGGGATTGAGATGATACAATGATGTTGATTTATGTATTACAGTTCGTACCTTAAACTTTCAAAATATCTTTAGAAATATGACTCTTTTCGAAAAACAACAGAATGAATTTTCAGGCAGGCATATAGGCCCAAACAAAGCAGAAACGACAGCAATGCTCTCAGAAATCGGCGTAAACTCATTGGAAGAACTGATCAGTAAGACCATTCCGGATGGTATCCGGTTAAAAACTGAATTGGATACCCCTCCCGCTATCAGTGAGTTTGAATACCTGAATGAATTGAAAAAAGTAGCAGCAAAAAATAAAGTTTTTAAAAGTTATATTGGGCAGGGATATTATGATACAATTACCCCAAGTGTCATTTTGAGAAACGTTTTTGAAAATCCGGGTTGGTACACTGCTTATACCCCTTACCAGGCAGAAATTGCACAGGGGCGTTTGGAAAGCCTGCTTAATTATCAAACAATGGTAAGCGACCTGTCTGCATTACCGATTGCCAATGCAAGTCTGCTGGATGAAGGTACTGCTGCTGCGGAGGCAATGGCGATGTTATTCAACCATAAAAATAAAGATCACGATCATATAAGCGCTCCTAAGTTTTTTGTGGATGATAGAATTTTTGCTCAAACAAAGGATGTATTACTCACCCGGGCTGAGCCGATTGGTGTTGAATTGGTGTTTGGTGATTTTAGTGAAGCAATACTCGATGAATTATTTTTTGGGGCTATTGTGCAATATCCGGACTGTAATGGTACGGTGGTTGATTACCGTACTTTTATTTCCAAAGCCCATGAAGTGAATGCGATGGTTGTAATGGCCACCGACCTGCTGGCTTTAAATTTGTTGACGCCTCCCGGTGAATTGGGTGCCGATGTTGCTATCGGTTCTTCCCAAAGATTGGGCGTACCCATGGGTTTTGGTGGGCCACATGCTGCTTTCTTTGCAACCAAAGATGAATTTAAACGCAATATACCCGGCCGTATTATTGGTGTAAGTGTAGATGCACAAGGCAATCGCTGTTTACGCATGGCTTTGCAAACCCGGGAGCAACATATTCGTCGTGAAAAGGCTACCAGCAATATTTGTACTGCCCAGGCATTATTGAGCAATATGGCCGCTATGTATGTTGTTTTTCACGGTGCCCCCGGTCTTAAGAATATTGCAAAAAGGGTTCACCTGCTGAGCCTGCAACTGGAAAGTGAGCTAAGCCGATTAGGCATTGACCAACTGAATGCAGCTTATTTCGATACCCTGAAAGTGAATGTCGCAGATATAGCCGGGCTAAAGGCTGTTACAGAAAGAAACGAAATGAATTTTAATTATTTTGAAGATGGTTCAGTGGGAATAAGTTTGGATGAGACAACCACGCCTGCTGATGTAAGTCAGATAGTAAGAGTTTTTGCTGAAGTTACCGGCAATATTATAAAAGAAGATAAAGCCATTGAATCGGCAACCTATAAATTTCCGCATGAGTTAAAAAGAACCAGTTCGTTTTTATTGCACCCGGTTTTTAATATGCATCACAGTGAAAGCCAGATGATGCGATACATCAAATTTTTGGAGAATAAAGATCTGAGTCTGAATACATCCATGATCAGTTTGGGCAGTTGCACGATGAAGTTAAATGCAGCTTCGGAACTAATACCGGTTAGCTGGCCGGAGTTTAGCAGGATGCATCCATTTGCACCAGCCGACCAAACGCTTGGTTACCAGCAGGTGATCAGTGAATTAGAAAAGTACTTAAGCAACATTACCGGTTTTGCTGCCACTTCATTACAACCCAATAGTGGTGCCCAGGGTGAGTATGCAGGATTACTAACCATCCGTGCTTACCATGCGTCAAGGGGCGAAACCCATCGGAAAGTAGTGTTGATTCCCATTTCGGCACATGGCACCAATCCTGCAAGTGCGGTAATGGCGGGCATGAAAGTAGTAGTTACCAAATGTGATGAAGCCGGTAATATTGATGTGGCTGATTTAAAAGAAAAAGCAGCAGAACATAAAAATGACCTGTCGGCTTTAATGGTTACTTACCCATCTACCCATGGTGTGTTTGAAGAAAGCATTAAAGAAATTTGCGCAACCATTCATGAATATGGGGGACAGGTTTATATGGATGGTGCCAATATGAATGCGCAGGTTGGCTTAACCAGTCCCGGTATGATTGGTGCGGATGTATGCCATCTGAACCTGCATAAAACCTTTGCTATTCCACATGGTGGAGGTGGTCCGGGTGTTGGTCCTATTTGTGTGGCAAAACAATTGGTTCCTTTTTTACCAGGCCATGTAAATCTTAATAATGAAAACACCAAAACACATGCAGTAAGTGCGGCACCTTATGGTAGCGCCAGTATCTTGTTGATCAGTTATGCTTACATAAAAATGCTGGGTTCAAAAGGTTTGCGCAATGCAACTGAATATGCTATTTTGAATGCCAACTACATGAAGGTAAGATTGGAAAAATACTACAAAATCCTGTACACCGGAAAAAATGGTACCGCAGCACACGAATTTATTGTAGACCTGCGCCCGTTTAAAACAAGTGCAGGCGTAGAGGCTGAAGATGTAGCCAAAAGACTGATGGATTATGGTTTTCATGCACCTACGCTTTCGTTTCCTGTTGCCGGCACTTTAATGATTGAGCCTACAGAAAGCGAAGACAAAGCAGAACTGGATCGCTTTTGTGACGCTCTGATTGGCATTTACCATGAGATAAAAGCGATTGAAGATGGTAGTGCAGATAAAAAGGAAAATGTGTTAAAAAATGCGCCGCATACAATGCATGTAATTACTGCCAACGAATGGAGCAAGCCTTACAGCAGGCAACAGGCCGCTTTTCCATTGCCTTATATAAAGGAAAATAAATTCTGGCCAGGTGTGAGCAGGGTAAACAATACTTACGGCGACCGCAACCTGGTATGCACCTGCGAACCTACGGAAAGCTATATGGAGGCGGCGGTAAGTTAACTATTCAAATAAAAATTTTAAAAAAGGCCCAACAATGGTTGGGCTTTTTTTATGCAGGTATAAATTGGAAGGATAAATTAGTTGTACATTTCACCATGCAATCCACTCAATTTCTTTTATACGGAGCCAATGGTTACACCGGCCAACTGATAGCCAAACTTTCGGCAACCTACGACCTTCATCCTATTCTTGCGGGGCGTAATAAAAAAGCTATTCAACAATTGGCGGATGAATTACAACTGCCTTACCGGGTTATAGATTTAGACAATACGGACCAATTGCAAACAACCTTAAAAGAAGTTTCGCTGGTCCTTCATGCGGCAGGCCCTTTTCAGTTAACAGCAAAACAAATGATCGAAGCCTGTATTGCTACTAATACACATTACATTGATATTACCGGCGAGATACCTGTTTTTGAAATGGCTAAGCGGTATAATGATGCGGCCATTCAGTCGGGCATCATGTTGATGCCTGGTGCTGGCTTTGATGTGGTACCTACAGATTGTATGGCGCTATTTCTTAAAAATAAACTGCCTGATGCCGACTCTCTTCAGCTTGCTTTTGCCTCTGTTGGTGGCGGCCTATCGCATGGCACGGCTACAACAATGGTAATGGGTTTAGGAGAAAGCGGCGCTGTAAGAGAAAACGGTAAAATTATAAAAAAGCCCTTGGGGCATAATGGTATGTGGATTGATTTTTCAAAATTAACCGGTAAACAAAAAAGGGTATTTGTTATGACCATCCCGTGGGGAGATGTTTCTACTGCCCATTTTACAACCGGTATTCCCAATATTGAAACTTATACTGGTGTTTCGCCCAAAATCTACTATTTTTTAAAATTACAACGGGCCTTTAACTGGCTGTTGAAAACATCCCTCATTCGGAGGTATGCCAACAAAAAAATAAATAAAAACCCTGCAGGGCCTACAGATGAAGCGAGGGCCAAAAGCAGTAGTTTAGTTTGGGGAAAGGTAAAAAATCAACAAGGAGAAATGATACAGGCAGCTATGAAGGTTAAAGATGGATACACATTAACAGCGCACAGCAGTCTGCTAATTGTGCAAAAAATATTGGCAGGAAATTTTAAGAGTGGTTATCAAACACCGGCAGCAGTATACGGCGAAGACCTGATTTTGGAAATACCGGATACAAAAAGAACCCATGCTTATTAAAGCAAAGGTTCTGTTTTGTATTAGTTGAAAGTGAAATATAAGTTATCCTGGTCATTTAAGACTGGCCGGATACCAGCATATTTCGTCGATATTTTTAAACTTGAACTGCAGCTTGCTTAGGCAATGAAATCCTGTTAAACTCCGCTCCGCTGAATATTTTTGCTAACTTATTATCCTGCGATTGCTTCCACTCATTAATGTTGGTTTCGGATACAATACGCCAGAAGTTTTTTGATTTTAGATCCTCGTAATCAGGAGATTGTACAAAAATACCCAGGATAGTATTTCTTTTTTTAAACTCAATTTTAACTGCATTTTTCGCAAGGTGCCCACCTTCTATAAATTTGGCAATTACTTCGTTTATCATGTATTTTTTTTTGCAAATGTAGGCTTTTTTGGCCGTATTTGTTGAAGTTTTTCCAATGCAGGTGCAGCCATAAGGTTAATATTTGACTGAATTCTATTTGGCAGATAAATGACCAAGGCCTAATTCAGGATTTTTTCCTTTGACATCTTTAAAAAATCCGAGGATTGTATTAAGATCATCCGCTTCGTTTTCAGTTGTATAAAAAGGTGGTGCAAAGCGAAACTCTTTCCGTCCAAAATCAAAGGCTAATAAAATGATTGGCACTTGAGCATTCCTGGCAATATGGTAAAAACCCGTACGTAAACGGTCTGCTTTTTTCCTTGTTCCTTCGGGAGACAGTGCAATTGCAAAAGAATCATTGCCGTCAAACATAGCTACTACCTGGTCAACAAAGTTATTGCTGCTATGGCGATCAACCGGCACTCCTCCCAACTTTCGGAACATAGCACCGAAGGGCGGCTTAAATAATTCTTTTTTAGCGATAAATTTTATATAATCCAATTTCAAATAACTCCTGAAGGCAAAGCCCATAAATATATCCCAACTGCTGGTATGTGGGCCAACAACCAATACAAATTTTTTAAGACCGGCCGGAACTCCACCTATCGCTTTCCATCGGGTGATTTTCAGGTATAATTTAAAAAGATAATGTAGCAACCGAAATCTGTTTTATTAGCTGCAACTTACGTCTTAGTATTTGCAATTTCATAAAAAGGGTGCAATGAAATTGCAAGCCCTTAAAAAAAAGAATTGAATAGGCTACATTTGTTGAAACAACAATTACCCGCCGATGTCTTTATTCGTTTTTCTCTCTCACCAATGGTTAGGATTTTGGCGGAGCAAAAATGCCAACAAAAGTCTTGCCATTCAAATTATCATTGGCCTTTTTTACTTGTTAATCTTCCTGGAAATTGCCGGACTTGGTATTGCGCTGCCCTTTTTATTAAAGGAAACCATGCCAACAAAAGATCCGATTACTTTTTTCACCTCGTACATTGTCTATTATTTCTTAATAGGCTTGCGCTGGCCCGTTTTCAATTGCAGGAGCTGCCGTCTATGAGCATTCAGCCATATTTAATACAAAATATCAGGCGCCGGGATATGCTACGCTTTTTAAACACCCGTTCGCTGATACATGTAATCAATTTTTTACCCCTGTTTGTTTTTATTCCATTTACTGTAGTAGAAATAGTTCCAGCCTATGGAGGCGTTGCGGGTAGCGCCTTTTTAATTGCCATGTTTTCATTGGTTTTCAATAACCATTTTCTGAATATGTATATCAAAAGAAAAACGGTCAACAATTCCTGGTTCTTTTTTGGCATGCTGGTTATTATAACTGCATTAAAAGGCCTTGATTATTTGAAAATATGGTCGTTTGAAAAGGTATCTTCTCAAATTTTTATTGCGCTGCTTTATACCCCAATCTTTTGACTGTTAGCTGTTGTACTGGCAGTGT